>CAIQSY010000165.1 GCA_903874585.1 uncultured Chlorobiaceae bacterium
AATGTTAGATAAATTTGCCGCGTAGCATCAAAAGTAAAATCAAGCATGACACAAAAGCTGACTGAATCCGCCATAGAAGAGTTTGCCATTCATCTGTTTGAGCGGCAGGGCTATAGCTATATCTACGGACCGGATATTGCACCTGACGGGACCAACCCTGAGCGCAGTCATTACGATGAGGTGCTGCTTACGGGAAGGTTTGAAGATGCGCTTCGCCGCATTAATTTTCGGCATTCTCCTTCAGTGTTGCAGACAGCGCTGAAAGAGGTACAACGCATCCACTCGCCTGATCTTCTGGCTAATAATGAAGCCTTTCATCGCCTGCTTACTGAAGGTGTTGGGGTGGGCTATCAGCAGAATGGCAATGAGCGCGGCGATCTGGTGAAGCTGATTGATTTTGACACCCCAGAGAACAATGAGTTTGTGGTGGCGAATCAGTTTACGGTCATCGAAAACCATCAGAACAAACGCCCCGACATTGTGCTCTTTGTTAACGGCATTCCTCTGGTGGTGCTCGAACTGAAAAACGCTGCCGATGAAAACGCAACCATCAAGTCGGCGTTCCGTCAAATTGAAACCTACAAGCAGGCCATACCAGCACTCTTCACTTCAAACGCCATTGTCGTCATCTCCGACGGGCTTGAGGCCAGAGCAGGCTCTCTTTCTGCTGGTTTCTCCCGTTTCATGGCATGGAAAAGTGCTGACGGCAAAGCTGAAGCCTCGCATCTGGTCAGTCAGCTTGAAACGCTGATTACGGGGATGTTGAACAAGGCAACGCTTCTCGACCTTGTGCGTCATTTTATAGTTTTTGAGAAAAGTAAAAAGGAAGATCCTGTTACCAGTATCGTCACCATCACGTCGGTGAAGAAGCTGGCAGCCTATCACCAGTACTATGCCGTCAATGCCGCTGTAGCCTCAACCCTGCGGGCAGTTGACTTGGACGCACACATGCAAGCTCACGAAAATCCGGTGAGTTATGGCCTTCCTGGGATAGCTGGGCAGCCAAAGGGCGACATGAAGGCGGGAGTTGTTTGGCACACTCAGGGGTCAGGCAAATCGCTCTCGATGGTCTTTTACACCGGCAAGATTGTGCTGGTACTCAATAATCCTACCATTCTTGTCATAACCGACCGCAACGATCTCGACGATCAGTTGTTCGATACCTTTGCTGCATCAAAACAGTTGTTGCGGCAGGAGCCGGTGCAGGCTGAGAACCGGGAGCAGTTGAAAGAGCTGTTGAAAGTCGCTTCCGGCGGGGTGATCTTTTCAACCATCCAGAAATTTCAGCCCTCAGAAGGGAATGTCTATGAGCAGTTATCCTCTCGCCGAAATATTGTGGTTATTGCCGACGAAGCCCACCGCACCCAATATGGATTCACCGCCAAAACCATTGATGAGAAAAATGGTGATGGTATGGTGATTGGTAAAAAGGTTGTCTACGGCTTTGCCAAGTATCTGCGCGACGCTCTGCCGAATGCCACCTATCTCGGCTTTACCGGCACGCCGATTGAGAAAACCGACGTGAATACTCCGGCAGTTTTCGGCAACTATGTCGATATCTACGATATAGCACAGGCTGTTGAAGATGGTGCCACCGTGCGGATTTTCTATGAAAGTCGGTTGGCCAAGGTTGAGCTTGAAGAGGAGGGCAGAAAACTTATTGCTGAACTTGATGAAGAGCTTGACCAGAAGCAACTGAGCGACACGCAACAAAGCAAGGCCAGATGGACGAGAATGGAGGCGCTGATTGGCAGTGCCATGCGCATTAAAAATGTTGCGAAGGATATTGTCACTCACTTTGAAGCCCGGCAGGAGGTGTTTGCTGGCAAGGGGATGATTGTCTGCATGTCACGCCGCATTGCCGCCGAGTTGTATGCAGAGATCATAAATCTCCGTTCTGCATGGCATTCCGACGAGATAAACAAGGGTGTCATCAAGGTGGTGATGACCTCCGCTTCGAGTGATGGCCCAGTGTTGTCCAAACATAATACGACAAAGGAACAGCGCAAACTGCTGGCCGAACGCATGAAAGATGATGACGATCCGCTGAAACTGGTGATTGTCTGCGATATGTGGCTCACTGGTTTTGACGCCCCTTCGTTGCATACCATCTACATCGACAAGCCGATGAAAGGGCACAACCTGATGCAGGCGATTGCCCGCGTGAACCGTGTGTACAAAGACAAGCCCGGCGGTCTGGTGGTGGACTATCTGGGGATTGCTGCCGACCTGAAAGAGGCGCTCTCTTTCTATTCCGATTCCGGCGGAAAAGGCGATCCCACACTCTTGCAGGAACAGGCTGTGACGCTGATGCTCGAAAAGATCGAAGTGGTATCGGCGATGTACCACGGCTTCAACTACGAAGAGTATTTCGATGCCGATACCGCAAAAAAGCTCTCGCTCATTCTTGCAGCCGAAGAGCATATTCTCGGTCTTGACGATGGCCGGAAGCGCTATAGTAACGAAGTGACCCTTCTCTCACAGAGCTTTGCCATTGCTATTCCTCATGAGCAAGCCATGGGAGTAAAAGATGAGGTCGGCTTTTTTCAGGCAGTAAAGGCACGTCTTGCAAAATTTGATAGCACCGGCAACGGCTACAGTAACGACGATATCGAAACCACCATTCGCCAGGTAATCGACAAGGCGCTGGTCTCCGAAAAGGTGATTGATGTTTTTGATGCAGCCGGAATCAAAAAACCGGATATCTCCATTCTCTCCGAAGAGTTTCTGGCTGAACTGAAAGGGCACAAGCACAAGAATATAGCCCTTGAGGTGCTGAAAAAACTGCTCAATGACGAGCTCAAAGTACGCGCCAAAAAGAACCTCGTTCAGAGCAAAAGCTTGCTTGAGATGCTCGAAAAAGCCATCAAGAAGTACCACAACAAAATTCTCTCCGCCGCTGAAGTCATGGATGAGCTGATCAAAATCAGCAAAGAGATTGTTGCTTCAGACGAGGAGGCTGAACATCTTGGTCTCAGCGATTTTGAATATGCCTTTTACACCGCAGTGGCCAGCAACGACAGTGCTCGAGAACTCATGCAGCAGGAGAAACTGCGTGAACTGGCAGTTGTCCTGACCCAGCGAGTTCGCGAAAATGCCTCGATAGACTGGACGATCAAGGAGAGCGTCAAAGCCAAATTGAAAGTAATCGTAAAACGCACTCTCCGCCAATTCGGCTACCCTCCCGACATGCAACTTCTTGCCACGGAAACGGTTCTCAAACAGGCAGAGATGATTGCCAGTGAACTGGTGGCTGGGTGATATTTGCCCTGTGTTGGGCTCTCTTTTTCAATGGGTAACGTTCGATGGTTCAACTGTTTCTCGAAATATATGCGCTGTACTAACAGCCGTGATAGTGGGACGATGTGGCTTCTGTGCCGGTTTTTCACCGTTTCAAATGCAGATTGCACCGAAATTTTGAGCAACTCACCCAGAATCGTTGTAACTTATCAACTTGGCTGCCATACAGAGTCTCTTGCAGACGGCAACTTTTTTCCCTTTTTTCCTTTGGGCACAATTTTTTGACTCGTTATCTGCTATCAGTATTGTGCGTTATATACTTTTTCTCACCTCTAACATCACCACCTTTGTTCTACGGTTATCATCTCTCTCATAAACGTTATCCTGTTGCTGGTCGATGAGCATGACTTCGAGTAATCAGCAATCATCCTCATTTCCACCACCTTATACTGTGGTGGTCAGCCCGCGTGCAAAGTATGCACGGTTGAAGATGATGCCGCATGAGGGGCTTGTTGTGGTGCTGCCGAAAGGGTTCAACAACAAAGAGATTCCTGCACTGCTGCAACGCCATGAGGCGTGGATACGCGAAATATCTGCTCAACTTGATGCGCATCGTCCAGAGCCGCAGCCTGTAACGGAGCATGGCTTGCCCAACTCGATTGCTTTCCCTCATTTTGCGGATGAGTGGAGCATTGAGTATCGCCAGAGCGCGATTGGTGAGGTTGAGATGGTTGAGCGTTCCGGCAACACGCTGCTGATCTCCGGCGATGTTGCCAATGCGCCGCTCTGCCGTCAACTGATGGCTTCGTGGCTGAAGCATCGCGCAAAAAAGCTGCTGATTCCGCTTTTTGCTCAGCTCGCTGCCCAGCATGGTTTTTCGTACGGTGAGGCAAAGGTGCGATTGCTGCACTCGCGCTGGGGGAGTTGCGCCTCAAGTGGCCTTATCACCCTGAACACCAAACTGCTCTTTTTGCCGGAGCATCTTATTCACCACATTATGGTGCATGAGTTGTGCCATACGGTTCATCCTAACCACTCCAGATCCTTTTGGGCGCTTGTGCAACAGCACGATCCTTTATGGCAGCTTCATCGGCGCGATATGGAGAGTGCATGGAAATATGTGCCAGCGTGGGTTTCTGAAAAATCTTGATAATTATCTCAATACACTATGCAATTCGATTCACTGAATATTATTGATCCAATTTTAACTGCTTTGAAAGAAGAGGGTTACACTTTACCAACTCCGATACAGGAGGAGGCAATCCCGATTATTCTTGATGGCAAGGATTTGCTTGGCTGTGCGCAAACCGGCACAGGCAAAACGGCGGCGTTTGCCATTCCTATTCTGCAACTCCTTTCTGCCAATAAAGTGTACGACAGAAAGCGCAAAATTCGCAGCTTGATTGTAACGCCAACACGAGAACTTGCTATCCAGATTGGCGAGAGCTTTAAAGCCTATGGTCGCCACACCGGACTCACCAACACGGTAATTTTTGGTGGTGTGAATCAGAACCCGCAAGCCGCTTCGCTCAGTAAAGGGGTGGATATTCTTATTGCCACGCCCGGCAGGTTGCTCGATTTGCTGGGGCAGCAAGTGCTGCATTTGCGAGATGTGGAGATTCTCGTGCTTGATGAGGCGGATCGTATGCTCGATATGGGTTTTATCCACGATGTCAAAAGAATCCTTGCGCTGGTGCCGAAAAAGCGGCAATCGCTCTTCTTTTCAGCCACCATGCCGCCTGAGATTGTGAAGCTTGCCGCTACAATTCTGCATAACCCATCAACCGTTACGGTAACGCCGGTCTCCTCAACCGTGGAGATTATCAACCAAGCCATCTACTTTGTGGACAAGGGCAATAAAAGTGCGCTGCTTGTCGATATTTTGCAGAACAAAACCATCAAAACAGCGCTGGTTTTTACGCGTACCAAGCATGGCGCCGATAAAGTGGTGAAGCTGCTGGATAAGCACCATGTCAAGGCGGAGGCAATCCATGGCAACAAGGCGCAGAATGCACGTCAGCGGGCACTGAACAACTTCAAAGCGCAAACAACGCGCGTGCTGGTGGCAACCGATATTGCGGCACGCGGTATTGATGTTGATGATTTGGAGTATGTCATTAATTTTGAACTGCCCAATATTGCCGAAACCTATGTGCATCGTATCGGGCGAACAGGCAGGGCCGGTGCAAAAGGTACGGCAATCTCATTTTGTGATGCAGAGGAAAAAGAGTATCTGCGCGATATTGAAAAGTTGATTGCGAAAAAAATCCCCGTGGTTGATAATCACCCATTTCCGCTGATTGATCATAATCCAGTCAAAGCCCCAAAGCAGCAGGGAAGAGGCAATAGTGGTCATCCTGGTCCAAAACCACCGGCAACAAGTACGGCAAAACGGTGGTCTGGACGTCCAGGAAAAGGGCGATAACGCATCGGGTTCAGCGTCGGTTCAGGGGATAAGCAGCTTGAATCCCGTTTGAGCATCAAGCTTGCGGCTTGCGTTGTTGTCGAGCAGTTCTGTCATAATCACCTCCATGACGTGCCACACTTTTACGCCGTTGCGGATACAGCCGGTAACGGTGTTCTCTTCTCGTCCGCAAGCAAAGTGAGCGTGCAGCATCGGGTTGCCTTGCTCATCAGGAAAAATGGTGCCCGTGCCGGTGATTTCATGCACATCGTAAAGTTCGTGCGTCATCGGAATAACGGGGTGGCTTCGTCCCTCTTCCGGTCCAACCACCAGCAGGCTTCCCTTATCAGCCCCGCCAACGGCAATAAACGACGCTCGCGTCATGGCGTGATCGCGCGCGAATTGTTCAAGTTTTTCGTGGACGATATCCCCATCTTCCAGCCGGATAACAAAAACTCGCCCCTGTTGTGCTTCAGAATATTGCATTGCTCTTGAATTTTACGTGAAAGCGTTCTCTTTGGGTGAAGAAACCCAATAATCGTAGAGTAATGTAGCAAAAGCTCATCAGGAGATAAACATCACGTCGATTAACTTTGACTTCGCTCAGCGACCATCTGTCATTTGAACCGCGATTTTTAGGATTACAGGATGGGCAGGATTTATTGCAAGGGTGGCTGAGGCTCTCGAAGCCACGATGGAGCTCTGACGCAACTGCGAAGTTACATCAGAGTTTCCCATGAGTAACTCGTCTCAGTTATTGAAAAATTCAACACGTAATTGTTCATCCTCATCACCGCTGACGCTGTACATTCCTTTTGTGATAATTGAGATTCCCACTTTATCTGCTGCCGGAATAACGCTCTGCTCAATATGGTCAGCACTCTGTTTCGTGCAGCTCTTGTTGAAAAAAAGGTGCAGCACATGCCCTGTATTGCTGAATTGCAGTAGAAAATCATTCTCATTAACAAAAATCAGGTCATCATAAGCGTAGCTGATTTCATGACCAAGCTCTTCAAGAAGTTGTGCGACGGTTCCAAGTGGACGTGTTCCTGTTTCCATGGCTTATTCCTCCGGATAGTTACATGATAAGTTGTTGCTATGAGGACATGCGTTCATATCATTTATGTCACTCATGGTGCAGTTCTTTTGTTTGTTATCGGTTGTTTGCAAAGGTTCAAGGGTAATCAGTTTACTCAGCACCTCAATATCGAATCCCTGCAGGCGATGGCTGCCAATGTGCATCAGCGGTCGTTTTATCAGCAGCGGCTCTTGCAGCATGAGGGCAATTGCCTCTTCGCCTGTAAACATGCTGGGGTTAATCTCGCCCGACTTAATGGATGGCGCTGCGGGATTAAACCATTCGGCAACCTCTTTATTGCAAAAAAATGGTTCAAGCTTCTCTTGCGACCATGGGTGTTCAAGGAGATTAATGGCTTTTACAACATGTCCGGCAAGCTCAAGCATTGCTTTCTGGCGAGTGTTGTTCCTACATCCAGGTTTTTCATAAAAAAGCACGGTTGCCATAACTTTACTTTTCAGGGTTTCGTTGACTTCTTTTTTTTAAAAATAAGGATGATTTTTTTAAAAAACTAAATTTTTAATAGTAAAATATATTTAGGCAGATTTAATTAATGGTTTTCTGCTTTTTTTATTAAAAAACAGTTGGAGGATTTATGGCTGAAAGTAATTTACAGGCATGGGAAAAAGTGCTGGAGTATTCATCAGTTCCGTTGCATGGCACGATGTCGCGTAAAATCAGAAAAGGAGTAAAATTGCAGATTAATGAGGGGAGCATCTACGAAGATGCAGTACTCTTTATCAGCGATCTTTTTCTGCGGGTGACACAGGAGGCTGATGGCGAAAGCGTGAATACTTATTATGACATGAAGGCTATTTTGAGTATTCGCACGTACAGCAGTAAGGAGTAATTTTTTCCTTTGCGTTGAGCGTTAGCCGCCGGATACTGTTCTTGTATCTGGCGGCTTCTGTGTATCGTCAAATTGCAGCCGCAAAAAACTGAGGCATTTCATCGTTGAACTCATCGGATAAAGTGGGCGCTTTGTCGTTCTGGAATTGTCCATAACATTGGCAGGGCACCTGCTCCCTTAATACTCCACTCTGCCACGCATCGCTTTGACCGAGCTTCGTTTCACCTTGCTCTCAATGCGCCGCTCTTTCGAACTTTTCGTTGGCATCGTGGTCTTGCGTTTTTTTATCGGCTGTGCAGCTCGCTGAAGCAGTGCTTGCAGGCGCAACATGGCATCGGTACGATTCTTCTCCTGTGAACGGTAGCGTTGCGCCTTGATAATGATGACGCCATCCTTCGACAGTCGATGATCCTTCAGCAGCAGCAATTTTTTACAAAAATCCTCTGGAAGCGATGATGCTCTGATATTGAACCGGAGATGCACAGCGGTTTCAACCTTGTTCACATTCTGACCGCCTGCTCCCTGCGCACGCATGGTCTGAAGCTCGATTTCGTCATCACGGATGGTAATGGTTCGGGTGATTTGTAGCATGACTACTCCTCTGTGAGAAGCTCACACAATGAGCGTTCCAAACATTGGTTACGAATGAATAAGCCGATGGAGAAGAATATCTTCAACATTACGATGACTGTCAAGTGCCGCCATTATATAAACATTGCTGTCGGCTGTCTGGTACAACAACCTCCATGGAGAGATAATCAGCTCCCGATAGATAAAAATACCTCTGGAATGAAGTTCGGGAATAAACCCTGCCTCGATCAGGTGAGATAGTCAATGCTACTGCCTTATCTTTAATTTTTTCCAGAACATGTAAGGCATTAAGCGGATTATCGCTTGCAATAAAGTCATAACGCCTATTCTTTTAACAAGCGTTCAAGATCACGAAATACCTCCTCTTGCGGACGAGTGTTTTCTTTACGAATATCCTCTTCACCTTGGGCACGCAATTTCAGCAATCCAAGCGCATTGCGCATCTCTTCATAACTTTTCTGGTCTTGAAGTACAGCTCTCGGTTAACCATTCTGGGTAATAATAACTAAACGATGCGTATCGTTGATTATGGCTGAAGCTAAATGGCGGCTCAACAACATCAAGCAGTACAGGAACCATAACTCCCAGCTTAAACCTTTCCAAATCCTTACGGGAATAACTGACAAAAATATCGGGCATGAATTTTGTTTAACGTTATTTTTCCCGCTGTACTGACGGCATGAAATTTTGCTGGCGTCCCACTTTCGGCAACCCAAGCAGTTCGCGTGCATGGTCGAGCGCATCGTCGATATTGCCAAAAATGTGTTCTTCGCCAATCTCATCGTATAAATCATATTGCTGGAGCGCAAAAAGCGGCTGGGCATGAACGCCCGAAAGAATCAGGCGAGTGCCTGTTTTGTTGCAATCTTTCAGGAGCTCTCGCATCATATTCAAGCCGGTTGCATCGATGGAGAGCACGCTGCGCATTCTGATAATCCGTATTTTTGGTGCCTTTTCCACAATGTGCATCGCTTCGCGGAACTTGCTGGCGGCGCCAAAGAAAAACGGTCCATTGATTTCAAACACCTCGACGCCATCCGGCACTTTCCGCGTAACAATGGTGTTGGGATCCTCCTCCTCCTCTCTATCGGTCAGCTCTTTGGTGATAACGCCTACATTGGAGAGCTCTGCCATGCGTTGCATAAAGAGCACAACGGCAAGCAACATGCCAATTTCAATGGCGATGGTGAGGTCAAACACCACCGTTAAGCCAAAGGTCGTCAGCAGTACAATAACATCGCTTCGCGGACTTTTCAGCAGTTGGCGAAAGACCTTGATTTCACTCATATTCCAGGCAACCACAATCAGAATTGCTGCCAGCGCAGGCATTGGAATGAGCTTTGCCCATCTCCCGAACAGCAACATAATCAACAGCAGCGTTAAGGCGTGAACCATGCCGGCAATTGGCGTTCGCCCACCATTTTTAACATTCGTGGCGGTTCGTGCAATGGCGCCCGTTACTGGAATGCCGCCAAAAAGCGGGGTGATAATGTTTGCCGCGCCCTGAGCAATCAGTTCCATATTCGACTTATGGCGGCTGCCAATCATACCATCTGCCACAACTGCTGAAAGCAGTGCTTCAATGGCGCCAAGCAGCGCAATGGTTATTGCCGGCATCAACAGTTTCTGGAAGGTAGCAAAGTCAACGCTCGGCAGCGAGGGAAAGGGGATGGCAGATGGAATTTCTCCAAAACGGGAGGCAATGGTGTCAACATCAAGCGCAAAAGAGTGTACCAGCAGCGTGGTGACGATAATAGCCACAAGAGATCCCGGAACTTTGCGCGATACTTTTGGCCAGAGGAGAATAATCAGCAGCGCCAGTGTTCCCACCATCAAGCTGGGGATATTGAGCGTTGAAAGATGAGTGCCATAGGCGCTCCATTTGCCAAGAAAATCAGCCGGAACAGTAGCAATGTCAAGACCAAGAAAATCCTTGATTTGACTGGAAAAAATAATCACCGCAATACCGCTGGTGAAGCCGACAATGACCGGATAGGGGATAAATTTGATGAGGGAGCCAAATTGCGCAAACCCCATGATCATCAGGATAATGCCCGACATGATAGTTGCTATCACCAATCCATTAATGCCAAACTGTTGCACAATACCGTACAGAATAACAATAAATGCGCCAGTCGGACCGCCAATCTGGACACGGCTACCCCCAAGAAAAGAGACAAGAAATCCTCCGATAACGGCAGTAATAAGCCCTTTTTCAGGCGAAACACCAGAGGCGATAGCAAAAGCAATTGCCAATGGCAGAGCAACAATTCCGACCATGATGCCGGCAATAACATCCTTGATGATCCGATCTGGAGTCAGTTCTGGTAAAATGGAGAACAGTTTTGGTTTGAACATAATGGACCGCAAAAAATGAAAATGAAACACAAAGCCCCGACTGGGATTGGTTTTCTATATAATCTTTTTGCATTATTTTGTCAATCTGCAACCGATTGTTGACAGTATATGTTGATTTTTGGTCGCATAGATGCTGCTGCTTTTGAGATATGTTTGATTTTATTCTGCTTACATATTTTTTAAGGCAGCAAGTGATATCTTGTATTATAACATCATCAAGCAAGTAAAAAGGAGAGAGAAGATTTATGCCTACAACAACAGAGAATCTTAAAAGTGCATTTGCTGGTGAAAGCCAGGCGTTCCAGAAATATGCAGCATTTGCTAAAGAGGCAGATAAAGCTGGTTTTGCCAATGTTGCGAAATTGTTTCGTACAACAGCGCAGGCTGAGCTTATTCATGCCGAAGGGCATTTGGCTGCAATGAGCGGTATTGGCTCAACCGTTGAGAACCTTCAGGCGGCTATTGATGGCGAAACCTTCGAGCATAACGAAATGTATCCGCCAATGCTTGAGCAGGCTGAAACGGAAGAGCATCCTGCAAAACGTATGTTTGCTTATGCGGTAAAGGCTGAGCAGGTTCATGCTGAACTCTATCGGCAGGCGCTTGAAGCGGTACGTAACGGCAAGGATATTGAGGCAACGGAAGTGTGGCTTTGCCCAGTGTGTGGTCATGTTGAACTGGTAACGCCTCCAGCCAACTGCCCGATTTGCGGAGTGAAAGCTTCAGTATTCGTGCAACTATAAACGATTCATCTTGTTAGCCGTATCAACATGATGAGGTGACAATCAGCCTTCATGCGTCATCAGCCAGCCTTTTTCGGGTATGTGTTGATGGCGCTTTTATTTTTCTGAGGTTGTTGCTGCGAAGTGCGTTTTTACTCCGCAATCTGCTTTTTGGTGATGAGGAGTAATGCCGCCGCGAAGAGATTTATCCCTATCCAGAGCTCTTTCTGCAGCACGACCTCACTGATTGGATTAAAGAGTATCACGAACAGTGAGTAAACGAGCGGAAGCAGCAGCTTTTTTTGCATGAAGTTTTTGTATGCTCCCCATCCAAATGTGCCAGCAACCACAATGCGCAAAACCTCATCCATTTCTATGGGAAGCGGAAGTATCGCGATGACGAGCAGTGCTATTGTGATGTAAATTATTTGGGTCGGCATAAGCTGGTTGTCGTAAAAAAGCCAGACCGAATTTGCACTCTGTCTGGCTTAAAAAGGAAGATAACGGAAAGGAAATTAATAGCGATCTCTTCTCGCTGGTCTCTCTTCACGTGGTTTTGCCTCGTTCACTTTTATAGTGCGACCGTTCAAATCTTTGTCATTCAATGATTCGATGGCTTGACGAGCTTCATTGTCATTTGGCATGTCAACAAATCCAAAGCCTTTTGAGCGACCTGAAAATTTGTCGTTGATAATGCTTGCGCTATCAACCTGTCCGAAGTCGGAAAAAGCGTCACGAAGCTCATCTTCAGTAACAGAGTAAGCCAAATTGCCGATGTAAATGTTCATTTTTAGTCTCAGTAAACATGTGTCTTGCTAGAAAGAGAAACTTCCAAGTAACCAAAACACAAATTACTTGAATAGCGATCAGTCAACCATTGACTTGATAGTTCAAGTTTAACGTAATTCGTGTTCATTTTCAAATACTTATTGCAATCGATAAATAATTCTTGAAATAGGTTTCTTCTTAATGAACAAATGTGTATAAATATTAGAGATGCAGCGCATGTTTATGTCGCTCATTGGTGATCTTATTGATAGTTATCCAACCATGTATCTGCCTGTTAAAAGTCGTTTTCTGATAAACACCTTGCCGTATGCACGACCTTGATTTTCTTGGTGAGCTGGTACTCATTGGAGCACTGGCGGTCGCTATTATTCTGATTTTTCAGCGACTGAAAATTCCGCCAGTTATTGGACTGATTTTTACAGGTATTCTGCTGGGTCCTTCAGGATTTGGTGCGGTGTATGATCAAAAAATGATTTCAACGTTAGCCGAATTGGGCGTTGTTCTGCTGCTCTTTACCATTGGTCTGGAGTTTTCACTTGATGAGCTGAACAAACTCAAAAAAATTGTGCTTGTCGGAGGTATTGTTCAGATTCTTGTGACGGGTCTCGCTATCAGTTTCCTTGCGTATTGGTTTATGCTTGCTATCGGGTATGCACTGAGCGTTTCCGGAGCCTTGTTTCTTGGCTTTGCGTTTTCCGTCAGCAGTACCGCAATTTGCCTGAAAATTTTGACAGATCGTGAGGAGTTGGCGCTTCCACATGGTCGTATTGCAATGGGGATTCTGATTTTTCAGGATATTGCTATTGTTCCCCTTACCATTGCCATCAACTTTTTAAGTCCCGATATCTCTCCTTCGTTTGAAGTGGTCTCTAAAAAGATTGGTGTTATTGTGCTGTTCGCCGCTATTATTTTCATTGGATTGAAGCTGCTGATGCCGAGGATTGTGCACCTTATTACCTCATTGCATGCAAAAGAGGTTTTGGTTATTGGGGCGCTGGTCATCTGTTTTGGCGCGGCATATCTTACTTCACTGGCAGGTTTGTCGCTGGCACTTGGCTCATTTGTTGCCGGTATGGTGATTGCCAGCACTGATGAGAGCCACCAGATCAGCGTGATTATTGATCCTTTTCGTGAAGCATTCAGCAGCATTTTCTTCATTTCCGTCGGTTTATTACTCGATGTGAATATGGTGAATCTGCCACTTTTTATCTTTATTGCGCTGGTGGTGCTGCTCGTGAAAGGGTTGCTTGTTGCCGGAGTCTCTCTTTTTCTTGGAAACTCATTGCGGGTCAGTATGATGGCTGGTATGGCGCTTGCACAGATTGGGGAGTTCTCCTTTGTGCTTTCAGAAGAGGGGTTGCGCAACAGGGTGATTGATCATGAGGTGTTTCAGGCTATGCTTGCGATTATTGTGGTGACGATGATTGTAACGCCGGCAATGATTGCTATTGCGCCAAAGTTTGCTGAACAGATGGCGCCAGCGCTTGGTTTTATTCCATTAGTTTCACGACAGCCCGTGATGAGTGGTCAACGTCCGGCAGAAAGTACAATTATTTGTGCTGGTGAAATTCATGCTGCCATTATCGGCTTTGGTATTAATGGTCAAAACGTGGCGGCGGTGCTTCATGCAACGAATATCTCTTACTCGGTTCTCGAAATAGAGCGTGCGATGGTTAAAACCATGCGCCGTAAGGGCGAGCCAATTTATTATGGTGATTGCACTGAAAAAAAATCGCTCTTACGTGCTGGTATTGATCATGCACGTGCTGTGGTACTTGGTATTTCTGATCTTACGGCGACTCGAAACAGCATTGCCATGATTCGTGAGATTAATCAAAAAGCGTTCATTATTGTTCGCTCACGGAGTCTTGATGATGTGGCATCGCTTTACAAAGCTGGTGCTGATGTTGTGGTTACTGAAAAATTTGAAACGTCGATACAGATTTTCTCACTCTTGCTGAACCACTTTACCGTTGCGCCAGAGGTGATTCTTGAGCAGCAGGCAATTATCAGGCGCGAATGTGAAGAGATTTTTATGCGTGGAAACGCCAAAATGAGTTGATGGAGCTTTCCGTTTGTGCTCGATTTCTCTGTATCTTTCTCATTGTGAAAATAGCTTATTTCTACTCACTGTTTCGTTGATACCTTCTGTCATGTCACATCAAATATCCGCACCGACACAAAAGTTTATTCGTTATCAACACTCACTGCTGGATCTCCAGCATTCACAAGATCGCGGAGCTGTTAAACGGGCGAATTATGAACTCTCTTTGATGGAGCAGAGCTGTTTTGTAGAGCTGAACGGCATTGTGCACCATTATCACGATTCTGGTCCAAAAGATGCGGCTGAGACGGTGGTACTGATTCATGGCTGGGATTGCTGGTGGATGTGGTGGCATCACATTATCCGCACTCTCAATGGCAAAGGCATTCGCACTCTTGCCTACGACATGCGCGGGCATGGATGGTCGGATAATGATCCGAAAAATCACTATCACATCGATTTTTTCGCTCATGATCTGCACGAGCTTGTTGTCAAGCTTGAGTTACAGAACTTTCATATTGCGGCGTTTTCTTTCGGACCTTTTGTGGCACTTGATTATGCTCGTTCTCATCCCGGTCTTGTTCGCTCAATGACCTTTTTCAATTTTGGTTATTTACCTAACAGTGCCTTTATTCAGGCATTTGCTACGATGTCGATTACCTTTGTGTTCAATACGCTTTTGCGCAATTTGACTTGGTGGTTGCCAGCCTATATCTTCGCACGGCTTGTTCTCGCAAAAAATACCGTTATGCTTCACGACATCCTTATAGGCTTCAAAAGTCTCGATCTTTGTGCACCAGAGGCTATTGAGCAGACAACTCGTCAGATAACCTCTTTTGCAACAACCGAATCAGTTCCTGATATGGTCAAATCAGTCGATATGCCTATTCTGTTTGTGGCAGGAGAGGGTGATGCGATCATGACTTGTGAGAATACCAGAAAACTGCATGAGCTTACACAAACCGGCAGCTATGTTTGCGTTACTGAATGCGGTCATTTGATTACCATTGAATTGCCGGATACCGCCTCAGAGTTGATCTGGAGGCATATCCAAGCCAATAGCCGCAGTTAGCCGATTGCGGTGCTGCGTACGGCGCGTATAAATGCGTCGATTTTTTTTTGATCCTTGATGCCGGGTTCACTCTCGACACCGCTTGCGGTATCGACGCAGTATGGTTGGACGCGTTGTATTGCTTCTCCGACGTTTGTTGCGTTCAATCCCCCCGCAAGTATGGCATAGTATGATGTTCCAAGCTCGCTGAAGATTCTGGTGGCAAGTGCTGCGCCGATGCTCTCTCCCGTTCCTCCCGCCATGTCCGGCCGGTAGGCATCGAAAAGAAACGTGTTGATTCCGCTTTTCCGAGAAAAATCAGCAACCTCATCTACGGCAAAATCCTCTTCTGGTCGAAACACCTTGATGACTTTCGCTTCAGTGATTGCGTGAGCATCTTCAGGAGTGTAGAGTTCGCTGTGCAGTTGTGCTATTTGGAGTTTACAGAGACGGCAGATGGCATTGATTTCATCTGGGGATTGTTCGACGAAGATCCCTGTTGCCTGAACGAAAGGTGGCAGTTTTTCGATGATTGCTTTTGCCTGTTCCGACGCAATCATTCGAGGACTGGTGCGACTGAAATTGAAGCCAAGCGCATCCGCGCCCGCATAAGATGCTACAAGGGCATCCTGAAGACGGGTTATTCCACAGATTTTGATTTTTGTCATTGGCCAAAGAGACAGCTTCATTATTTATTTCAGTTTGAACCGAGTCACGATTACTCTCTTTTGCGATTTGGCACTATGCCTGTTACTTGCAGGTTTTTGTTACTCCGTTTGTGGCAATTTATAAAAATCACCAAAAATTCACAAAAGGCTGTAACTTTTGTCGTAATTTCCAATCCGTCCATAATGCTTTTTGGATTCTCTCTTATTGTCTGTATATTCAAAGCCGTTTTTTACTATTGAGGCGTCGCCAAGTGGTAAGGCATCGGCCTTTGGAGCCGACATCCGCAGGTTCGAATCCTGCCGCCTCAGCCAATAACACTAACAATTTCAGAAAAGAATAAACACGAAAAAAGCAGCCTTTTCAAGCTGCTTTTTTCGTTTCATAACCATCGAGAGTTGGTCAACGTCTTAGTAACGGTAATGTTCTGGTTTATAGGGACCATCCGCTGACACGCCAATATACTCAGCCTGCTCAGGAGTAAGCCGAGTAAGCTTTACGCCAATCTGCTCAAGGTGCAGGCGTGCAACCTCTTCATCAAGCTCTTTCGGTAAGCGGTAAACGCCAACCTCATAATTTTTTGTCCAGAGTTCAATCTGCGCAAGCGTCTGGTTGGTGAACGAGTTGCTCATCACAAACGATGGATGACCAGTTGCACAGCCAAGGTTCACTAAACGGCCTTCAGCAAGCAAGTACATGCAGTTACCATTTGGGAAAATGTACTTATCAACCTGAGGCTTAATGTTGATGATGGTAACGGTTGGATCGTTATTGAGCTTATCAACCTGAATTTCGTTATCGAAGTGTCCAATGTTGCAAACAATGGCTTCATCTCTCATTTGCTTGATGTGCTCAAGGGTGATAACATCTTTGTTGCCGGTGGTGGTAACAAAGATGTTGCCCTCTTTAACAGCCACATCCATAGTGGCAACTTCATATCCTTCCATAGCAGCTTGTAATGCACAGATAGGATCAATTTCCGTAACAATAACGCGAGCGCCATAGCTACGCATTGAGTGAGCGCAACCTTTGCCGACATCGCCATAGCCAAGCACAACAACAACTTTACCAGCAATCATAACGTCGGTAGCGCGCTTAATACCGTCAGCAAGTGATTCACGGCAGCCGTAAAGGTTATCGAATTTCGATTTGGTAACCGAGTCGTTAACGTTAATGGCAGGGAAAAGCAATTCGCCTTTTTCCATCATCTGGTATAAGCGATGAACGCCAGTGGTGGTCTCTTCAGAAACACCTTTCATGTCAGCCGCAACCTTGTGCCAGCGCTGGTTGTCCTCTGCAAATACCTCACGAAGCTGCTGGTAGAGAGCTTTCTCTTCAGCATTACCCGGAGTTTTGTCAAGCATTGTCGGATCGTTCTCGATCTTGTAGCCGAGGATAATCATCAAGGTAGCATCGCCACCATCATCAACAATAAGGTTTGGTCCTTTTCCGCCTTCAAATTCAAGGATCTGGCGGGTGCACCACCAGTACTCTTCAAGTGTTTCGCCTTTCCATGCAAAAACTGGAACACCACTCACAGCAATAGCAGCAGCGGCATGGTCTTGTGTTGAGAAGATGTTGCAGCTTGCCCAGCGCACTTCCGCACCGAGTTCTACAAGGGTTTCAATCAGTACAGCCGTCTGGATGGTCATGTGCAGGGAACCTGCAATACGTGCACCTTTCAGCGGATATTTACCAGCATATTTGCGTCTGGTAGCCATCAGCCCCGGCATCTCTTTTTCTGCGACTTCAATCTCTTTGCGTCCCCATTCGGCAAGAGAGATATCTGCCACTTTATAGTCAAGCGCTTTCGCTGCTATTGTCATTGTATCGTTGTAATTTTGAATGTTAAGATGTTTTTTTAAGGAAGACTGAAAGCTTTTTTCAGTTCAGCAACTTTTTCGGTCTTTTCCCATGGGAAGATTTCGCGACCAAAGTGGCCGTAGGCTGCGGTCTGCTGATAGCACCAGCCCTCTGGTTTGTCGAGCCCGAAACGCTGGATGATTGCCGCTGGGCGAAGATCAAAAATCACCTCAGCCTTTTCCTGAATCTGGGCATCATTCAAGCCGTTTGTTGCTGTATCGTGCGTGTTGATATAGATTGATACAGGACGCGCAACACCAATTGCATAAGAGACCTGCACAGTGCATTTGTCTGCAAGACCGGCAGCAACAATGTTTTTTGCTACGTGGCGAGCGGCATAAGCTGCGCTGCGGTCAACTTTGGAAGGATCTTTACCGCTGAAAGCGCCACCGCCGTGAGGAGCTGCACCACCGTAGGTATCAACAATAATCTTACGACCAGTCAATCCAGTGTCGCCGTGTGGTCCACCAATTTCAAAACGACCAGTCGGGTTGATGTGGAATTTGGTATTGGCATCGAGCAGGGCAGCAGGAATAACTACCTTAATGACGTTCTCGATAATATCTTTTTTGATCACTTCCTGCCATTCCGCTTCGCTGACACCGGCTGGTTCCGGATCGTGCTGCGTTGAAACAACAACGGCATCAACACGGGCAACTTTCTCATCAACGTATTCAAGCGTGACCTGGCTTTTTGCATCAGGGCGGAGGTAAGTCATCATTTTGCCCTCTTTGCGGATATCGGCAAGTTTTTTCATAAGTCCCTGCGCGAACTGGATTGCGGCAGGCATCAGCTCAGGAGTTTCGGTGCAGGCGTAACCAAACATCATGCCTTGATCACCAGCGCCGACGCGGTCAAACTCATCAGCAATTTCTTCTTTGCGGTCAACACCACGGTTGATATCAGCAGACTGGCTGTGAAGCGCTGAAAGCACACCACATGAGTTTGCTTCAAACATGTATTCACCTTTGGTGTAACCAATCTCAGTAATAACTTTGCGGGCTATTGTTTGTACATCAACAATACCTTTCGTTGTTACTTCGCCGCCAACAATCACCTGACCGGTTGTAACAAACGTTTCACAGGCAACACGTGAACTGGAGTCCTGACGAATAAAATCATCAAGAACAGCATCGGAAATCTGATCGGCTACTTTGTCTGGATGTCCCTCTGAAACGGATTCTGAGGTAAAGAAATACCTTTTTTGTGACATGTTTTTCAATAAGGTTTTGATTGAACAAATAATGGTGACTACAGAAAAACTGACTAAGCGAAATGAAAAATTTTCGGTGAGAGAATTTCACGAGGAAATGGCTGGACACGGAAAATCTTCCTGACAAACTCTTATCATTATTACGGCGAAACAAGACGAAGAGCTTGCGACATCGTGTCCATAGGTAATGGGGATGTCATTAATGCAAAACAAGCACAAAATGTAATCATTCACAATCTTCTATGCAAAAATTCTCTTATCCCACCAGAATTTCAGAATAATCACCAACGCTGATTTCGTGTGGATGGCCAATAATACTTGCGTTATTACCAATAATCGAGTTGTTGAGCATAATGTGAATCACGCGCGACTCATTACCAACAATCGAGTCCTTGATAATGGCATCAGTAATAATCGCCTGCTCACCAATGGTCGCGTTTGGTCCAATGATCGCATTGTGCAGTACTGCATTATCAGCGATAAAGACTGGGTCAATAATAATACATCCAGGATACTGCTTGCTATATGAATTATTTTCCAGTAACGTTTGGTTTGTTGATAGCAGTGTTTCGGGTTTTCCGCAATCATACCAGCCGCTTACTGGGAAGGTGGTGAATGTCTCTCCGCCTTCAATCATAAATTCGAGAGCATCAGTAAGCTGAAATTCGCCTTTTGTGGTAATATTGTTGTCAATAAGATGGTCAATGGCAGCAAAAAGAGATGCTGAATGACGGATCAAATAGAGTCCAACAATTGCAAGGTTGCTGACAGGAGTGTCGGGCTTTTCAACGAGTCTCTGGATTGTGTTTCCATCAGTGACCGCGACACCGAATCGTCTCGGGTCTTCAACCTCTTTAACGCCCAGTGTTGAGTAAGGACTTTTTAAGACGGGTTCGAGCTCCACATCAAAAATTGTATCACCCAGAATAATAAACAGCGGTTCATCATTTTTGACATAAGGCTTACACATCCAGATTGCATGGGCAAGACCAAGCAGCTCAGTTTGTGTGACAAAGGTGAATTTGATGTCATAATTTTTGGTAAGCCACTCCTCAATCATATCGCCAAGATAGCCCACAATGACAATAGCCTCATCGATACCTGCGGCAATAAGTTTGTCCATAATGTGCCCGATGATCGGTTTCCCTGCCACATTAAGTAAGACTTTAGGGTGCGAAAAAGTGTGTGGGCGTAAGCGGGTACCTACACCGGCAACAGGAATAATAGCTTTCATGTTGTAACGATTCTTAGTTATGTATTCGGGCATAAGTCTAAAAGTTCACTTACAATATGTGATTTTTCTCATTTTACAAATAAGAATTCCGAAAATTAACCAGAGTAAATGTTAGAAGGTTTGCTGTTTACTCGCAAAATTTGTTGTGTTTTATCAATTGTTTATGAATATTTTATAATACTTTAACTCTTTTTATTGAGAGAATATTTATTTTTGAGCATTTGACAAATATTTTTCATTGAGATGTTTGATAATGGCAGAGAGTTGTAAGGTAATATTGAGGCAATCAGGGGTAATTCCTGTGGTTGATAATCGAGTTGTGCTTATTACTGCACGGAAATCAGATCGTTGGATTATTCCTAAAGGTTATGTGGAAAAAGGGTTATCTCTGGCTGATTCTGCCGCAAAAGAGGCTTATGAAGAGGCGGGATTACTTGGACCGGTTCATTGTCAGTCGGTGGGGGAGTATCGCTATCGGAAGTTCGGTAAATTGTATGCTGTGCATGTTTTTCTGCTTATTGTAGAGACGATGCTTGACGAGTGGGATGAAATGCACGTTCGTCGTCGTATTGTGGCTACTCCCGCTGAAGCGGTTGAGTTGCTTGACCATGATGAGTTGAAGCGAATTATCGCCGATTTCTTTAAGCTCAAATAAGAATAATGTTGATTAAATTTGGAAAAAAGCTCTCTTGTGCTATATTTGGCATTCCTTTTCGCATGACGGGGTGTGGCGCAGTTGGTAGCGTGCCTGCTTTGGGAGCAGGAGGTCCCGAGTTCGAGTCTCGGCACCCCGACAAAGGTAGATGTTCTGACGATTGAAACTGTGCCCGTAGCTCAATGGATAGAGCATCAGCCTTCTAAGCTGAGGGTTACTGGTTCGAGTCCAGTCGGGCGCACAAAAAAAGTCCGTATAAGTGTTTAGACGGTGATTGTAGCTCAGTTGGTTAGAGCGCCAGGTTGTGGCCCTGGAGGTCGGGGGTTCGAGCCCCCTCATTCACCCCATTAAAAGGCCCCATCGACTAGTGGTTAGGTCATCACCCTTTCAAGGTGGTAGCACGGGTTCGAATCCCGTTGGGGTCACACTCTCATAAAGCTCTGTTCGTTGCCGGTCCAGAGCTTTTTTTGTTCATGAAAGCAGATGATTACTCTCTTATGAAAATATCTGTCAGTTGGCTTAAAGATTTTCTTCCTTCCTTCTCTTTCGACATCTCTTCACTTGTTGAAAAATTAACGTTTCTCGGACTTGAAGTGGAGGACGTTCAGGTCTCTTCTCTTCCTGACGATCGAGTTGTTGTTGGTCGTATCAATGAGGTACAGCCTCATCCCAATGCGGAGAGGTTAACGATTTGTCGCGTTGATGTTGGTTGTGATGAACCGCTGCAGATTGTGTGCGGTGCGCCAAACGTTAAAGCCGGCATGATTGTTCCTGTTGCCACAGAGAAAGCAAAATTGCAGTTTCCTGACGGTCAGACGATGACCATCAAGCCATCGAAAATACGTGGTGAACGCTCCTTCGGCATGATTTGCGCTGCTGATGAGCTTGGTCTTTCGGATGATCATTCAGGCGTGATGGAGCTTGATGCGGATTGTGTTCTTGGTCAACCGCTTTCCCGTTATATCGAAAGTGATGTTGTTCTCGATATTGCAGTTACCCCGAATCGTCCCGATGTGCTCTCGCATATCGGTATTGCCAGAGAGCTTGCAGGACGTGAACCAATACAGTATCCACAACAAGCAACGGTCGCATTTACACAAACTGGTTCATTGGTTGAGGTGCAGGATGCTGCGGCTTGCCCCTATTATACAGCGGTTGTGATTCGGGGAATGACGATTGCGGAATCTCCAGCATGGCTGAAGAAAAAGCTGGAGAGTATAGGGTTACGCCCGAAGAATAACATCGTTGATATTACCAACTACATTCTTCATGGTCTTGGTCAACCGTTGCACGCCTTTGATCTTGCTAAACTTCGCGGGGAACGTGTTGTTGTGCGTTGTGATGTACAACAATCATTTACTGGAATTAATCAGCAGAGTTTCCAGCTTGAAGCTGGAATGGTGGTGATTTGCGATAGCGAGCAGCCTGTTGCTCTTGCTGGTGTTATGGGTGGTCTGGATTCAGCAGTCAGCGAGACGACAACGGATATTTTGCTTGAATCGGCATGGTTTGCCCCGTCGATGGTTCGCAAAGCTGCGAAAAAGAGCGGGATCTCTTCTGATTCGTCATACCGTTTTGAACGGGGAGTTGATCCTCAAAATGTTAAGCGCGCAGCAGAGTGTGCTGTTGCTTTGATTCTGGAGCTTGCAGGTGGTTGTGTTACCGATGCCCAAGAGTGTGGCTCAGTGTCTTCAGCGTCCCGGCAGGTTGTGTTACGCCCTGCGCGTGTTAATGCTTTGCTGGGGAGCTTTATTGCCGCTGCCGATATGGTTGAAATGCTGGAGCGCATCGGATTTTCCACTGATGGCACCATAAGCGAAGCGATAACTTTTTTGGTACCATCGTTCCGTGTTGATGTTGCTGATGAGATTGATCTTATCGAAGAGATTGCTCGTTTGCACGGTTATGATAATATTGAGCCATCAAGGCAGATGGCAACCATTTACCCTCAGTCCCGCCACACGCCAGAGTTTTTTCCTGATTATCTTCGTTCACTGGTGGCTGGTTTACAATTTCGTGAAATTCTCACGAATCCGCTTATGAAGCGTGACGAGGCTGGGTTGTTCAGTGATGCTCTGGTTGGAGTGCTTAATCCAATCAGTGAAGGGCTTGAGGTGCTTCGCCCTGCGCTTATCCCTGGATTTCTCAAAGTGATCAGCCATAATATTCGTCATGGCAATAAAGATTTACGGTTCTTTGAGGTTGCTCGTGGATTTGAGAGGAAAACTGCTTCGCCTTCGGTTGGTGGCTGTGTTCTGGAAAACTATAGCGAGAAGGAGTATCTTCTCCTTGCCATAACTGGAAGCCGTTTTCCCAAAAGCTGGAACCAAACAACCGATAAAGTTGATTTTTATGATGTGATGGGTTCAGTGGAGATGCTGTTGGAGAATCTGAATTTACTTGATAAATCAGCAGTTAATATTTATAATGAAAGCTCAGTAACTCTTGATATTGCGCTGAAAGAGAGAGGCAAAACCCGTTTATTGCGTGTTGGTGTGGTGCAGCGGATTGATGCTGAGTTGTTGAGAACGTTTGATATCGGGCAGGATGTTTATGTGGCAGAAATTGATGCAGCACTTCTGGAAAGCTGTTTCAATCCCGGAGTTATTTATGAGCCACCATCCAAATTTCCAGTTGTTCAGAGAGATTTATCGCTTCTTTTGCCACCTGATGTTCCTGTACAGTCGCTTGTTGAGCTGGTTCGATCAACCGATGTTCTGATTAAGCGAGTTACAGTGTTTGATGTTTTCGAGCGCTCACACGCGCAAGGTACTGAACGCAGTGTTGCGTTATCCCTTGAAATTGCTGATACTCAGGGGACATTGCAAGAAGATAAAATCAGCGATATTCTTTTAAAAGTCGGCAGTAATGCCGAGAGTAAACTTGGTGCGGTAATTCGACAAGTCTGATACTCTTTGTTCTATGCAAGATTTTGACGGGCAAAACATCAAGGTTGACGTCAACCTTCTTGAAAATAACATTGAACAACTCATTGTTCAGTTGACAGAGTGTCGAAAAGAGAATGAGGTGTTACGATCTGAACTCACAAGTCTGCAGAATATTGTCAGATCATTCAAATTGCCTGGAATAATGAGCTCCGGTAATGCTGATGGTCGTGGCAATTTTGATGGAGTGTTCAGCCCTGCTGAACGTGTACAGGTGAAGCAGAAGTTGGTTCTGATGTTGCAGAAAATAGAGATGGAACTAAGAAATAGTCAGACGTTGTAGCTGTGATGTAATGGAAAAAATTGATGTCAATGTTTATGGCGACAGTTATCCTTTAAGGGTTGAACGACGTGATGTAACCGAAAAGGCAGCTCAGGATGTTGATAGTATAATGAGACTTTTCGCTGAAAAAGCACCGACATTTGAGCCAGTAAGACTGGCGGTTCTTGCGGCGATTTCATTTGCAGAAAGAAAAATTGAGCTTGAAGAGGAGATGGCATCACTCAGGCAGAATGTTGCTCGCCTTAATGTTTTGATTGGCGAGAATTTGCATTAAACCATTACCGTTACAAACTCGGAATTATCCGCACCAGTTGATTGAGGCTGTTGTAAGATACAAGAACTAACATCACAAAATAGGGAGCCGAACTCTTCGTTTTGATTGCAGGCCTTGCTGAATAATTTGTTTGCCTTGTGCTCACAGTTATTCAAGAGCAGTGGAAACGCTGTTTCGTTGGAAGCAAAATATTTGAAGGAGGCGCCCACCGTGTTTCACGGGTTCTTGAATCTTACGCGTCCTGTCGGTGGTGCGGTTTTTTTGTTTAAAAAAAGAGCTTCTTGTGTGAGTATAAGAGCGTGAAAATGGAGATAGTTTCATGGGGATTGTTATAAACCTGTTTTTGATTGTTTTTGCTGCAGTTATTTTTTTTGCAGTAGGTTTTTTTGTCGGGCGTTATTTTCTTGAGCGGATTGGTACAACCAAAGTGCTTGAAGCTGAGGAGCGTGCTGTGCAAATAGTGCAGGAGGCGCAGAAGGAAGCTAATGAGTACAAGGAGCTTAAAGTTAGTGAGGTCAATCAGGAGTGGAAAAAGAAACGCCGCGAGTTTGATCAGGAAGTTGTTATTAAGAACAACAAATTCAGCCAGTTACAGAAGCAGACCCAGCAGCGTGAAGCGCAGTTGAAAAAGCAGAGCCAGGACTTGAAAGATGCTGAACGTAAGCTTCAGGATCAGCGCAAGCACATTGACCAGACGACTGAGCTGGTGGCAATGCGTTCATTGGAACTTGAGCGGGTTATTTTGGAGCAGAACCAGCGTTTGGAGAGCATCAGTAATCTGCAGGCTGATGATGCCCGTCAGATGCTGATTGACAATATGCTTGCCAAAGCGCGTGAGGAAGCGACGGAGACGATTCACCAGATTCATGAAGAGGCTGAGCAGAAAGCTGAGCGTCTTGCGGAAAAAACGCTTCTTACCGCCATTCAGCGCATCTCGTTTGAGCAGGCTACCGAGAATGCTCTTTCGGTAGTGCACATCCAGAGCGATGAACTGAAAGGGCGTATTATTGGCCGTGAGGGGCGCAATATCAAGGCATTTGAAAATGCTACGGGTGTTGATATTATTGTTGATGATACTCCGGAAGTTGTTATTCTCTCATGCTTTGATCCGCTGCGTCGGGAGCTTGCAAAGCTGACATTGCAGAAGTTGCTGGTTGATGGAATTATCCATCCAGTGGCAATTGAGAAAGCGTTTGCTGATGCAAAGAAAGAGATTGACGATGTGATTATGAGTACGGGTGAAGAGGCGATTGCATCACTTCAGGTTGGTGATATGCCGACAGAGATTATTCATCTTATCGGTAAAATGAAGTTTCATACGGTCTATGGTCAGAATTTGCTGCAGCACAGCCGCGAGGTTGCCATGCTTGCCGGTTTGATGGCTGCGGAGTTGAAGCTCGATGCCCGCATGGCGAAGCGTGCTGGTCTGCTGCACGATATTGGTTTGGTGCTGCCAGAGAGCGATGAGCCCCACGCACTTACTGGTATGAATTTGATGAAGCGCTTTAATGAGTCGGCTGTGGTGTTGAATGCTATTGGTGCGCATCATGGAGAAATGGAGCGAGAGACGCCGATTGCTGACCTTGTTGATGCCGCTAACACCATTTCGTTGTCGCGTCCGGGTGCTCGTGGTGCTGTGACTGCTGATGGTAATGTAAAGCGTCTCGAGAGCCTTGAAGAAATTGCCAAAGGTTTCCCTGGCGTTCTGAAAACCTACGCATTGCAGGCTGGCAGAGAGATTCGTGTGATTGTTGAGGGCGATAATGTCAGCGATTCACAGGCCGATATGCTTGCTCACGA
>CAIQSY010000166.1 GCA_903874585.1 uncultured Chlorobiaceae bacterium
CCCCTCAATCAGCAGTCTGCGATAGAGTTCAATCCCGCTTCCCCCTCCGGCAATGACGTGCACACTCCGGTTCAGCTTCTGGCGACGACGCAGGCTGTCAATCGCCCCTGTCACCTGCAGATAGCCAGTATAGGGATCCTGCTGCACATGGAGATCGCAATTGTACACGCGGCTCAGCACCTCTGGCTCCAGCACCTCAACCGGCGTTCCGGCCTTTACCAGCGTACCAGCCTCCATCAGCAGAAAACGGTCGGAGATGCCAGCCGAGAGGGTGAGGTCGTGGCTTACCAGCAGGATGGTCATCTGTTTTTCGCGGTTGAGGTTCATCAGAATCTGAAGCACCTCCTGACGATGGTTGATATCGAGATGGGAGATGGATTCGTCGAGCATGATGATTTTCGGATCTTGTGCGAGCACCATCGCAAGGGCAACCCGCTGCTGCTCGCCGCCGCTCAACTCCGTAAAAAATCGTTCCCGCAAATCGAGCACATCGGTGTAGATCATGGAGCGTTCGACAAGATCGTGATCAACCGAAGAGGGCGTTCCCCATCGCCCCATGGAGCTGATTCTGCCATTCATCACAATCTGATCGACGGTAAAAGCCATCGGCGACTCGATTTTCTGCGGCACCACGCCCAGCAGTGATGCGCGCAGAGCTGGCTTGATATGCTGCACATCCTGACCAAAAAGCTCCACTGTGCCAGAGAGCGGCTTGAGAAGAGCCGCAGCAGTTTTCAGCAGAGTGCTTTTTCCGCAGCCATTCGGGCCAATAAGAGAGACAAACTCCCCCTCCCTGACGGTAAAGCTGACGTTGTCGAGCACCTTTCGCTGCTTGTACCCGGCAGAGACGTTCCTGAAGGTCATTGCATTGTGCTGCATTATGCTATCCATGCCTGTTTCATTCTCCGCTGCAGAATAATGAGAAAAAAAGGCCCGCCAGCAAGGGCAGTCACCACGCCGACCGGTATCTCAACCGGAGCAAGCAGGGTTCGAGCCACAGCATCACAGACAACAAGAAAAACGCCCCCTCCAAGCGCGGCAAGAGGGACAAGCTTGCGGTGGTCAGGCCCGAAAATGGCACGCATGACGTGAGGTACAATCAGCCCGACAAAGCCGATCATCCCGGAAAGAGAGACAGCGATTGCGGCAAGCAACGTCGCAAAAAGCAGGCCGATAACAATCACCAGATCAGCATGAAGCCCTTGATAATGGGCCATCTCACGCCCAAGCGCAAGGGCATTGAGGCGTGGAGAGAGGAGCCATATTCCAGCAAGCGCCCCGAAAAGCAGCGCCGCGGAGAGGAGCTGCTGGCCTACGGAGACTGGCTGAAGACTGCCAAGCATCCACCAGATCACATTGTGCATCCCCTCAACGCTGGCGGTCGAGACCAGAAACATGATAATGCTTGAGCAGATTGAGCTGACAATAACACCGCTGAGTATAAGACTATAGACGGATGGCTGACCACTTGTGCCCTGGCTGGCGATGCCATACACCACCATCAGCGTCACCACCGCCGAAAGAAAGGCCACAACCGGCAGGCTGAACGAAGCAAGCACTCCAGTCCCGGCAAGTATAGTCAGGGTAGCGCCAAGACCAGCCCCGCCGCTCACTCCGAGTACATAAGGTTCAGCCAGCGGATTGCGCAGCAGCGCCTGAAAGACCACTCCGGATGCCGAGAGCGCCGCACCGGTCATCATCCCCATCAAGAGGCGGCTGAACCTAAGCGAGAGAATGGCGCTACCCGAAGGCGACTCCAGATCAGGAATACCGATTCCCGAAGGACCAAGAAGCATCGAGAGAGCAAGCAGCAGCATGAGCGCCGCAAAAAAGAGCAGCATCCTCCACACTGCCTTGCTGCGGCTTTGCGTGGTAAAACTGTTATCGGCATAAACCGCTGAACGTTTCATACTCATCAATCCTCAACACCCTTCTGTGCAGGAATGCCCTGCTGATACGCATGTTTAATCATCGTCATCTCCGTCACTGTATCAGCCACAGCCACAAGCGCTTCTGGTGCATTGCGGCCAGTCATCACCACAATCTTGCCATCCTCAGCCGAGCGAAGCGCCTCAACCCACGGCTCGATTGCAATAAGGTTATGGCCAACCGCAAAACAGAGTTCATCAAGCAGCACGACATCGTAATCAGGAGAAGCAAGGGCAGCAATAGCCGCATCAAGCCCCGCCCGTGCGGCAGCTCTATGCTCTTCCATCTTCGGGCTCTCCCGATCGCGAGGCAGAAATCCCTTGCCAAACTGCTCCCACTCAACCCCGTCGAGCTGACTGAAAAATCGCTGTTCGCCAACAGCAGCATCAGATTTTACAAACTGGATCACTCGGGCTTTCATGCCGTGGCCAAGTGCTCTTGCCAGCATACCAAATGCCGCTGTGCTTTTGCCTTTACCGTTTCCGGTGAAGAGGAGGATACGTCGTGGGGTCATGGGGATTTGGGGAGATTATATATTTTTTAATACATTTTAAGAAGATATAAATTTAGTACTGCGTGTTGCTTACAAAATTCAATTATTAACTTCTAACACTATTTTTTTGATTGTGTTGGCAATACTATATTCTTCCTTCCAGAGCACCAATCAAATTAATTATTGAAATTGTAGCAGTTGCACAAAGTGAGGCGTCTTTTTTTGTTGCAGTTCGTTTATGAGTTAGTTCGTTTGCTAAATCTAATGTTGCTTTTGCATAGCGCCTAAGAGTCTCATTACTTGAACCAGATAATTCAGTTGCTATATATGCCTCTAACATTCTTTTTGCATCTGTCTTACTAATATCTTTTTCATATACTACAGAGTGCTTCTCTTTATCATAAACTGCTTGAGCCAAAGTAATAATGGTTTCCCGACTTAATAGCCCTACGACTTGAAACTGCTCTTCGCTTCGTTTTGTCTTAAACGAATTTCATTTATAGAACGTTCAATTCTCTCCCAATCAGTTAAATCAATAGTTACACTAATTAGTTCGGGCTTTTCTGTTTCTTCCAACATTTGAATTAGTGAATCATACATTTCATTAATATATGATCGTCTCTCATTATACTTGACAAAAGCAGAAGTCCATTTACCATACCATTCCCAAAGGTCTTTATATGGATTTGGATTCTTAAAGTTTAGTTTTTGAAGAGCTTTGTCAGTTAAGATAAATTTCTTTTTGTATTCATCGTTAATGTCTTGAATACGCGGCCCCCCTGTAGCAACAGAAATCATTGTATTTTTCAAAAAATTCACATCTTGAATGAGATGTTCTTTTGTACTTGTTCCACCAAGTCTTGACCAATCTATATTTATTTTTGCTTTTGGAACTATTACAATTTTTGAAATACCTTCATGTTCATTGTGCCTATTAGCAATGCTAAATTTTTCTAATAGTTCTGACTCTATACTTTGTACTCTATCTCTAATTTTTACGAATGCCCCAATATCAACTGTGAGATATAATGTGTAAAAATTAGTACCTCCATTCCAACCATCATATCCTGTCAGATCAATTGTTACTATTGAGTTTTTTATCAATTCAGTTAATTCTTCAAGTTTTTCAGCTTTAAGAATTTCCGTAACTGTATAAACTATTGCTCTTAATTCTTCTTGACTATCAATCATTATTATCGGTTCAAAAATTATTATCAACTATTCTTAATTATTTAAGAAAAATGATTCGATTATCTTAACCTCTACCGTATTATTATATCGTTTCGATATCCATCCCCGGTCACTGAGTAGCACCAAGGCCTGCGCCTCGATACGGCCTTCGGCCTACTCGGCGACCGGAGATAGCTACTCCTCAGCGAGCGGCTCACGCTTTTTCTTCCTTTGCATCTTCATAGTTAAACTCAACCTTGCTTTGAATAATAATCTCATCAAGAATTTGATTAAGATAGCCTTGCTTCAAGGCATCGTTAAATCTATCATTGAGAGTCGGAATATTGATAACTTCTTCAATGCACTCCATATACTTTTCAACAATGGATTTGATCGAATAGGTTTTGCTTGCGTTATCTCGAATTTTCTGTAGCAGCTCTTCTGTAGGCTCAGTTGATTTAATAACAAAAGTGATTGGATACTTTTGAATTTTATCAATATCAAGGAAGTATTTTTTGAAGTCTAAAGTCTCTGTAACCTGAAAAAACCTACCAAGGGGTTTCATAACAAAATCAATCCCACCATCATTGGCGTTTGTTCTCCCTGTTTTATAGAGCTTCAGATTTTCTTTATGGAGTTGATCCATTTCAAAACCAAAAATAATTATCTGGTCGTGATAGAAATACTTGAGTATAGAATAACTGACAATTTCAAAAAGCCTTGCATCAACATTTGCTGCAAGTAAGCCTATTACAAACTCCTCAATTGTTTTAGGATCTTTCTTGCCTATTTCTTGCAAATTCTCACAGGACTTTACAAAACGTTGAAATGCATCTTGCTTGGTTTTAGCATATTCTTCAATAATCTCAACAATAGCCTTTGAAATATTAAAGTTTTCTTGTCCAGCTTTAATTTTCAAAAGGTTTTCATTTATCCAATAACGATTGGTTTCATGATTACGAAGAATTGGAATAAACTCTGAGCTGGGAAAATATTTTTGAAACTCAGAATTCATCCTGTTGTTCAAAGCATGATTTTGAAGTTTACTACCAAATGGAAGCTCTCTTTGTCTTGCAAAAAGTTTATTGAACAATGCACCGTCATACTTTGAATAGTCGCCTTTTTGGTCGTACTCATTAGTGATATAGTCCTCTATAATAACATAGACAGCATAAAGGTTTGCAAAACTTGAACGAGATTTAGAACCCTTGTTTGCTGAACGGGTTTTTTCGTTTATGTATTGTATGAGTTGGCTTTTATCGAAAATTTCATCAGCATGTTTGCCAAAGTGTTTTTCTAAAATCAATCTAATGTTTGCTGTGAATATATTTTCCATTTGATCCTTCAAATAATTGTAAGGTGTTGGCAGCCGCTAACTTTTCAGTTTCAAAAGTGCGAATTTCCTTTTGCAATTTTTCACCTTTGAACTCTTTTGCTAATTGTAATCTCCGTAAACCAATTTTGACATACTCGTCTTGCAGTTCTATGCCAATAAAATTTCTGCCAAGCTCTTTTGCGACAAAGCAAGTTGTAAACGTTCCGGAAAATGGATCCATTACCAAATCTCCTTCGTTAGAACTTGCTTTTATAATTCGCTCAAGTAATGCAATCGGTTTTTGTGTCGGATGATTTTCGTATTCCTCCATACGGTAACGAACCCTTGCAAATTCCCAAACATTTCCCGGCACTTTTTCGGAATTATATACTGTTGGAACTGTTTTGCGATAATCAATAAGTTTGCGCTTTGCTCCTGTTTTTGCCTCTACCAAAATATCATCTGTGTTAAAAGTATAGCTGCTCTTATCCTTTACACAGAATAAGATTGGTTCATACATTGATCCATAATATTTTTTCGCTTGCACTCCTGAACTGTCGTAATACCAAACAAGTCGTGAAAGGATATCAATTTTATTACGAAGATAAATATCGAAGAATGGCATAAACTGTGTTGCAGTCATAACATAAAAACTGCCATTAGGCTTCAGTTTTTGAATACAAAGATTAAGCCAAACATAACACCATTCCAGATAGGCATCTTCAGTTTTCCATTTTTCAATATGTCCGTTAAAGTTCTTGCCGATGTTGTAAGGTGGGTCGGCAAATATTAAGTCCACAGAGTTGTCAGGTAGTGTTCCAAGTGCTTCTAACGCGTCTCCATGGATGATTTTATGTTGTTCGTTTCCTAATATTTCCATTGGTTTCAATTGAAAATTGTACTGGACGTTACGTGAAAAGTCTGACAACTCACTCTGTTATAAAACCGAAGTATCAACCCACCACTGTCGCTGGTCACTGAGTAGCGCGAAGCACGTATCGAAGTGACCATCTTGCAAGATGAACATATTCAATCTTTTATCTGAGGATGATCCCTTTCTCTTGAAGGAGGTAGAAAATTCTCATCTGTTATAACCGATTTTCCGGTTTTTGCTTCCAATTCTTTGCGGGCATTCTTGGCTACAGAACCACCGTTTTTACTTGCCTTTGCATTCTTGGTTAAGCCCTTTGCTTTTTCACTATCTGCAATTTGACGGGTCGAAAGTTCTGCCAATGCCGTAAAAATCAATTCCGCTTCACTCATGTGGTCACGAAGATTCTGACTTTCCAACCCTTTTAACTGTTTATGTTGCTTTACCGTTAAATCAGTCCATTCTTTATGAATGATGTTGGTAAGCATGGCAAACTCATCCTGTTCTTTTATACCGGCCTCCTTCCAATAATCAGTGAGTTTGTTTCGGGTTTCCTGCCCGGTCATGCGTTGCTGAATCCACTTTTCGCTTCTGCCTGACTTTTGCCAGTTCTCTCGAGCTCTATCCATACCCAATGATGGATCATGTATCTCCTGCATCCGCTCATAACCTACCTTCGCCAGCCATTGTTTAAAGGGTTCTGCTTTGGGCGAAGGGATGGACTGAATGATTCTGAAAATATCTTTTACGTTGCCAGCCAATGTCTTACGCTTCTTGCCATGAGTAAGCATTTCTACCTGGGGACAATTTGTCCCTATGTAGGCGCCTAACTCTATATCACGCCTTCTTAACTTTTTTAAATAATCTGTAGGATTTACTGAATTCGTCAATGCCTCAATAATATCAACAACCGAAAAATACCAGGTTTCAGTGTCTTCATCATAAAAACGTCGTATTTGCTTATTCTCGAATACTGCTAATGACTTGCTATTTTCCATCGCGATAGAATTCAATGATGAATAAAATATTGCACGGCATTAAGGTACATATTTATCACATCATCCGATGTATTTATTCTTTTCATTATTCAACTGGTTACTGACTGTAACCGATTCAACCATTCTAATTTTCGGTAAACCCTTGTAGTTGTGCCCTTCTCTGATCTATTGTACTCTTCATATTATTGAATGCACAACCATTCTCATCCCCACCCCAAGCGCAACAAACAACACAGCCGTCATCCGCATCAGCCTCACACTCTGGCGAATAGTGACCGACGAACACTCCGCTGTTCTGACACCAAGTAAGGGAGAATTATGGAACTCTCCGCCGTAACTTCTGCCACCGCCAAAGGTGACGCCAAGCGCACCGGCGTAAGCGCATTCTGGATATCCGGCGTTGGGACTTGCGTGAAGTTTGGCGCCTTGACTAATGGCTCGAAAGATATCATAAACCCTAAGTTTACTGATTGCCGCCGCAAGCGCTATGACGAGAACCGTCACTCTTGCTGGCAGATAGTTGGCACAATCATCCAGCTTGGCGGCAGCCCAGCCAAATTCAAGATAGCGTTCGTTTTTATAGCCAAAGGTGGAGTCGAGGGTATTGATCGCCTTGTAGGCAATGGCACCGACCGGGCCGAAGAGCAGTGCATAGAAAAGAGGTGCAGTGACGCCATCAACGCTGTTCTCCGCAACACTCTCTGTGGCGGCAAGTGCAATGCCGCTTGCAGTCAAGGTCGCAGTATCGCGACCAACAATAAAGGAGACCTTCTGACGTGCCAGCTCAATATCGTCAGCATCAAGTGCTTTCCTTACTGCTTCGGCATGATCGCCAAGATCCTTGACGGCAAAGCAACTGTACATAAGATAAATGCCCACAGCCATGCCTGCAAAAGGATGCACCATCGTCGCCAACGCCACGAGTAACCCGGCAATCCCGGCAGAGCTACCGACAACAACCAGAACAGCCAGAATACCTGCCAACCGAAGAGGCAGAGCAGTGCGCCTCAGCAACGTCTCAGTCTGTAACGCAAGCCAGCCGATGCCCCTGACTGGATGGGGCATCCAGCGTGGATCGCCGAAAATGAGGTCAAGCACAAATGAGGCAAGAAGAAGAAACTCAGGAGTAATCATGACGTTTATTAAGATTGTCTGAACCATTGAATGTAAAGGAGACGCCATGGCATGTCCCTACATTCAA
>CAIQSY010000167.1 GCA_903874585.1 uncultured Chlorobiaceae bacterium
AAATCGCCAACAGCAAAGGCGGTGCAATCGGCAGCAAGTAAAAGATCGGAGCCATGGAAGTAAGAGGCTTCTGGCGATACGAGATGGAGCTGAATCGGCCATTGGCGCAACGCACTTGGCACAGAGCCGGTGGGAGCTGCCGCAACAGCACTCTGTTTTTGGCTGAAATCCATCGGACGGCTTCCCGGGCAACTGCCACCATGATGATGGTGTGCGCTATATGCGTGAGGATTTGCAGCGTTCTGCTGCGATTGATTGTTCAGCGGATTGGCAATGCCGTGTTCGTCGAGGTACGCAATCGCCTGTTGCAGCAAATTACTCTCACCATGGTCAGCAAGGTGGCACAGATGTGCGGCAATCACATTCGTACCTGCCGGCACAATGCTTTGCTCCATCACGCGCTGTTCATCGTAAGGCTCAGCCTCACGGGTTTCGATGTTCATTGCTCCCGTAGGGCAGTGGCCAACACAAGCGCCAAGACCATCGCAAAAGAGGTCGCTGATGAGGCGCGCTTTTCCATCAATCACCTGCAAAGCGCCTTCAGGGCAGCCGGGAATACAGTCGCCACAGCCGGTACACTTTTTTTCATCTATCGAAATAATTGCTCGTTTCATTTTTTCTCCTCTTTAACTGATATTAAATTTATATCAGTTTTGTTCAAATTTTTTTAGTCACGCCAAAATCTCAAACGCATCATCGCACTTTTCACGTTGTTTCTGAAGAGCTCTTGTCGCTCTCGTTAAGCGCTGGTTTTGCACTATTTGCGGCTGTCAATTTGCGAAGCAGCCCGCCAATGGTGATTTTTTGAAACTCACCGCTAACCACTTGTTCAATCCGCATAATTTCATGACGAAGCACACAGCGCGACCGATTGATACAAATCTGCTTGCGAAACATGCACTCAGAGACCTGCACCTCTCCCTGAAAAATCTCTATAATCTGTTTAACCGAAATCTCATCAGGATCTTTTTCAAGCATAAAGCCACCCTGCACACCCTCTTTCGAGGTAATCAATCCATGGCGAATCATCTCTTGCAATACTCCACGAAGAAATTGATACGGCATATCCTGCTCTGCTGAAATCGCTTTTGTCGAGATGTAACTCCCTTTTTTTGCAGCAAGCATCAACAGTGCCCGTATTGCGTAATCCGTCTTTTTAGTCAGTACTTTCATGGCGTTTGTTAATTGATATCAATTTAGTATCAGTTTTAATGAAAACAAAACTTTTTTGCAAAAATTTTGTCCATGAAGCTGAGAAAAAGAAGAGGGGAGTGAGAAGGAAACGCGCATCCGCTGGTTATTGGTGCGTGGTATCACTTCTCTTTTTTTTGTTGACCGCTTGATGACGGCTTGATTTTTACGGGTTTGCAGAGGTAACTCTTTTTTGTTGCCACTCGTGCGCATTTGCTGCACAGATATTTTGGTTCAGCCACAATTGCTGCAAGTTCGTTGAAGTGCTCTTCAATGTCGCTCTTCTCTATCTTGCACAATGGTTTTTTGATGTTATTTTTTTTCATGGTGTGTAAGGTGATGTTGTTTGATGGG
>CAIQSY010000168.1 GCA_903874585.1 uncultured Chlorobiaceae bacterium
ACAATTTGCCATTCCGCCGCTTGCGCTGATGATTCTCAGCTCGCAAAAAGTGGCGGGCGTGAGCCAGACCATCTGCGATTTACGTTTTGAGAAGTTGCCGCTCCATGAGCATTGGGATATGGCAGGCATCAGCGTGCAGACCGGCGCGGTACGTTCAGCCTTTGAGCTTGCCCGAGCGTTGCGGGTGCGAGGAATTAAAGTTGTGCTTGGTGGCCCTTACGTCACCATCTTTCCCGATAATTGCCGCGACCATGCTGATGCGCTGGTGATTGGTGAGGCCGACGATATCTGGCGCGAGGTTCAGCACGACCTTCTCGCTGGCGCGCTCAAGCCGGAGTACCGCGTTGCCACCTTTCCCGACCTCTCGATTGAGCGGGTTGTTGAGAAAGATGCGCTCGACATCAAGCGCTACTTCACCACCAACGTTATCCAGACCACACGCGGTTGCCCTTACAGTTGCGACTTTTGCAACGTCCATGTGATGAACGGCCACCGTCTGCGCCACCGCGCTATCCCCGATGTGCTCCGTGAGGTTGAACACTCCTTGAGCAAGGATAAACGCATCTTCTTTTTTCTCGATGATACCATCAACGCCGACGAGCATTATGCCGAAAAGCTTTTCAATGAGCTGGAGCGATTCAAGATCAACTGGGTAGGGCAGGCAACCACGGCGCTTGGCGAAAAGCCCCGCCTGCTCGATGCCTTTGCCCGTTCCGGTTGCGGTGCCCTTTTGATCGGCATTGAGAGCTTGAGCGATGGCAGCAACCACGCCCATCAGAAGTTTCATAACCCCGCAGCCCGTCAGGTGGAGTGCATTAAAAACATCCGTAAAGCAGGGATATGTGTTTATGGCAGCTTCATCTACGGCCTCGACGAAGATACGCTCGAACTCCCCGCCAAACTTGAAGCCTTCATCGAAGAGACTGGCGTTGATGTGCCCGGCATCAACCTTCTCCGCCCCATTCCCGGCACCGGCGTTTTCAACCGACTCGCCACCGAAGGGCGCTTGCTGCACTCGCCCGACGATCACGATGCCTTCAAGTTTTCATGGGGTCAGGAGATGCTCTACAAGCCTCTGCGCATTCCTTTGCAAGAGTTTATCCCCAGCTACACCGCGCTCACCAGCCGCGTTTTTACTGTGCAGAATGCCGTGAAGCGGGCTATGCGTGCGCCCCGTTTGCGGTCGGCGGTGCTGATGTTCAATTTGCTGTATGTGCACATGTACGGGATGGCGCGCAAGGATTTGTTGCAGCAATTGCGGGGGATGGGGTGAGGATGGGGTTTGCGATCGGAAAATGTGTAGAGACAACGCATGCGTTGTCTCTACGGGTGGGTGGTTATATTCGGGTGGCAGGGGTGCTATGCCTCTTGAGATGATGATGGCGATCCGCGTAAATACGCTGTAATCGCTTATGTTTTCAGATAGTTAACACTCAAAAATGTGTGTGTTAGTGATAAGTTATTCAGCTCTTTTGATTATTTTAATACTAGTACTAATGCTAATGCTAATTCGTTATCTGTTGACATCATTGTTGTTTTTAATTCTCTCGTATAGTCTTTTTATTAAATAAGTTAATAATTTTTTTATGTACAAGAAAATTGTGCCGTTGCAGACTGAGCTTCATGCTAAATTGAAGCTGAAATCAAATAACTCGTTTGCTTTTGCTTCTCGTATTCATGTTGCCGCTATTATGGCGAATGAATTCTATCGTGCAGCTTCAACCTATCCTATTGTTTTTATTGAGGATGCAGGTAAGGATGGCTTTATGCCGGTTGTTCTGCTTGGCTTGAAAGAAAACGAGAACTTATTCGTGAATGAAGAGGGTCGTTGGGATGCGGCGTATGTGCCGGCAATTCTCCGTCGTTATCCGTTTGCTTTGGCAAGAACCGCTGAAGAGGGTCAGTACACGGTTTGTATTGATGAGGAGAGCGACTTTTTTTCTGAAGAAGAGGGTCAGGCGATGTTTGATGAAGATGGCAAGCCCGGTGAGGTGCTCGAAAAGGTAAAGACCTACCTTGCGCAGTTGCAGCAGATGGAGCAGCTTACGCGCGATTTTTGTGCGACGCTGAAAGAGCATAACCTGCTTGCCCCGCTGAATATGCGTGTTCAGAAGGAGAATGCGGTGCAGAATATTACCGGCGCTTATGCCGTCAACGATGAGCGTTTAAGCCATCTCAGTGATGCAACATTTCTTGAGCTTCGCAAAAAGAATTTTCTGCCGCTGATTTATGGTCACCTTGTCTCGATTACCCAGATTGAGCGCCTGGTGCAGATGCGTGATAAAACAACGGGACTGCCAAAAGAGCAGCCACACGAGCTTTCTGGTGAGGCGTAAGCCAGTTTGACGGCTAAGTTTTTTTATATTTAGCAGTTATCAATTTCCCCCTTTTGACCGTCAGTGAAAAGGGGGAAATTCCTGTTTCTGACAGAGTCTCTTTTTTCTTCTTTTCCTTAATGGTGTTTCTGCCACGACCATGAAAAATCGTTTTCAAATCGAGCAACTGGAGCCACGCATTCTGCTCTCTGGTGATATTCTCTCACAACTTGTTCCGCTGCTGACTTCCGACGAGGCGACAATGATGCAGATGGAGTATCTGCAAGAGCATCCCGAGATGCGTCGAGTTGGTCTTCCCTTAAGCGCGTCCAGCGTTGTGCAGCGTGAGCCGTTCTGCCTTGTGGTTGTTGATGATACGGATGTTTCCATTACGGAAGAGGGGTTGATGCAGCCGTTTGAGAACTCCACGACGTTTGTCGGGGATACGGTTAAGCCGCAGACGTTGTTTGCCGATTTTTCATCGGAGTACAATTTCACTGATTCGGAGTGGGATGCGCTTGAAGATGGCTGGCGTAATATCTCTTCAATGCTTGGCGAGACGCTGACGTCGAATGGCTTTGTTCCTATTGTTCCTATTCTCGATCGAGAGACGACGTTGTTCGGCAATGGCGATGAACTGACGAATTTATTGCAGCAGCCGTTTGCTGATTATGGCTCATCGTTTGGTGAGAGTGTTGGTGGATTGCTTGATGTTTTTTCGAAGCAGTGGAGTGATGGTGATCTGGTGGTGCTGGGCAAAATTCTTGGCGGGTATGACGCAGCGAAGGAGGAGGCGCGGTTTGACCTTACCGTACGGATAGAAAAAACTGGCAAGACAGCGCTTGATTTC
>CAIQSY010000169.1 GCA_903874585.1 uncultured Chlorobiaceae bacterium
GAGCCGATAACAACAAGATCAACGGAACGACCGGGCACCTCAGGCAACTGTTGCGTGGAAAGCATAGCAGATATGGTATGGTTTTGTTATAATGATATAATAATTACAGTTACTTCACATATTGTGCCAGAGTACTCTTTACGGTTTTCAAAATGCAAAATCAGTTGATAAAAAACGAATTGGAATCGGAGGCAGAAGCTCCTCTTGAACCGAAAAAGCTCACCCTTCAGGTCAGTCGCGTGCAGATACCGATGCCATCCTCCATCACCGCGACAAACCCCAACTATTTCCCTGCATTATTGCATTATAACATTGGCTTGCCCGCCGGTTCGCGGAACGCAACAGTTTTTCTACCAACTCATTAACGATTACTTGTTAATGACGCCCTTACAGCTCATAGCACCACAACTACATTCGAATGGCGCTGCTATAGTGGACTCATTGAGCGAGTAGTCGAAGGTGATCTCCTCACCTATATTAATAGCTCTAAGCGCAATCATAAGCTCTCGCTTTTTGTCAATATAGCACGTAGGATCACAATGATGGTTGACATATCTACCAAAAGGATGATCAATATGTCTTGTAGCCAGCTCAATAGTCCTGAGATCACGCATAGGACTTACGTCACCCATGCTGAGATCCATGACGATTTCACCTTCTTTATAAAAATTGACAGCATAGACTCCCAAGAACCCCTTGCCTTTACCCACACCAATACCAAAAACCTTCATTATAACCAAGTTAGATTTTGTTAACCCTATCTATTATATAGCTCTTATCTGAGCTTCCCACTATTGGAACTTGCAAAAAAAACGGTCGTCAACATGACTCTTCGCATGTACTTGTCACATGCGTTTCATCAAGTTTTTCGGAGTGATTCCAGAAGCGCATATACAAACCATTATTGTTTAACAGTTGGGCATGAGTGCCCTGTTCCACAATAAATCCTTTTTCCATAACAAACGTCATATCTGCTTCAACGGCCAAATTAAGTTTATGGGTGATTGCCACTATCGTGCATTGACTCCGGAGTTTCAGGATGGTTTTCAGGATCTCCTGCTCGGTCAGCGGATCGAGTGCCGACGTGGCTTCATCAAGCAGCAGCATCAGGGGTTCACGCACCAAAGCGCGTGCAAGTGCAATGCGCTGGCGCTGACCACCCGACAATAAGCCACCTGATTCGCCGCAGAGTGTTTCGTATTGCTCGGGCAAGGAGATGATGAAGTCATGTATTTCTGCCTGCTTTGCCGCCTTTTCGATAGCTTCCTGATCGGCATCCAGCTTTCCCATGCGGATGTTTTCTGCAATGGAGCAGTTAAAGAGATTGACCTCCTGGGCAACAACGCCAATGCAACTGCGCAGGAAGTGGGGGTTAATCATGCTGCTCTCCATTTCATTGATCAGGATAAGCCCGGTAGTGGGTTCATAAAAACGCAGAAGCAGATTGATGAGTGTGGTTTTGCCTGATCCGCTGGACCCGACGAAAACGGTAAAGCTTTTTGGCTCGACCCGGAAACTGAGGTCATTAAGAACCGACTGACCGTTGTTGTACGAAAAACCAACATGGCGATATTCAACTTCCCCCGTAAAGCGAACGGATTCATGGTCGCAGTGCTGCTCTTGCGGGGGAAGGGGCACTTCAAGCACCTCCTGCAACCGCTGCATTGAGGCTTTGGCCGTCGAAAGGTTGGGAATGATCCAGGTCATGTGGTTGATTGCGGCACTCATACTCACAAAGATGATCTGGTAAGAAACAAGGGCGCCAACCGTCATCTTGCCTTGCATCACAAGCAGACCGGCGGCAAACAGGACAAGTATATTTAAAAGCAAAAACGCCAGGTTGGGCATCCGTTGGGAGATGTAGGAAAAAAAATTAGCTCGGCTTGCAACTGAAACGAATTGGTTTAGTTGTCCGCGATATTGTCCCGTTACGTGGTTTTCCAGTCCATAAGCATGGATCATTTTAAAGGCACTCAGATGTTCCTGCAGGAATATTGCCAACTGACCGTTATAACGACTCAATTCATAATTGGCACTGTTGGTTTGTTTGGCAAAGAGATGGGGTGAAGTGAGGCAGAAAACCATACCGACAAGGACGCCGGAAAAGAGGAGCGGGCTGAGCTGCAGGAGCAGCGCCAAGGAGAGGAGTAATTCACCTATGCTGAGAAAAGCGGCCGGTAAGACAATCACCAGAGCATTATCAACATTCCAGGCATCCGAAGAAAAGCGTGACATCAAGTCCCCAGTACTTTGGCACTCATGGTATTCCTGCGGCAGCAGTTGCAGATGGCGGAAGAGATCATGGCAAAGGTCGCTGAAAATTTTAGAACCGTATTTTGCCCAGTAGTAATCGCAAATGACGCTGAAAAAGCTGTAAACCACACCACCCACTCCAAACAAGGCAAACAGCAATACAAAAATATCCATCTTCTTCTTCAGGATGACATCGTCAACCAGAAACTTGAGGCTATAGCGCAATCCAGCCTCATAACAGAACTCGATAGTCAATCCCAGCAGGATGAACAGGACGTGCCAGCGATAAGGCCGAATGTATTGCCACAGGGCAACTGCAAACTTGAGGTTACTCATATCTGCCCATAAAAGAGAATTTACCGGCGCTCACCAAACTACGCAGGTTGCAGGGAGAGTCCGGCAATCCTTGTTTTGACATAATCTGAAACATGCCCCTGGTAGCGCGACATAAAGGGCAGCATGGCATCGTTGCCCGTAATGAGATGACGACACTCCTCTTCTCCGCATGTACAGGCAAATTCTTCCATCGTAGCATGGCAGAAGGTTGCGTAATCAATCGTGATTTGTTCGCCGGAGGCGATAAAACGGCGGGCAACAAGATTGAGGTTTTCCAACCAGGCATTGGGATTGCAAGAGTGGTTAATGGGCTTCCAGTCACGCGGATGTTTGCTCCACATCACCCAGATTTCATCGGTAATCGGGTAAGCATATTGTCGAAGCCAGCGCAGGTGCTGGCTATCCCAATGCTGCTCGGCATAGCTCCGTGATACCAGAACATGCTCTTGTTCTTCAAAAGGCTGGATAAGCTCACCAGCCACAATATCCCGTGTTGCGTACATACCGTAAGCCGCTTTTTGGTCAAAGGTTATCTCCCAGTTTTTAATGCGGCTTTCTCGGCGTTTCCATGCTGCTTCCTGCAGCAGCCGAAGAAATTCATGGTGACCATCCGGATAATTGAGGAGGATGAAATCTGCACTTCCCGCCTCTTCCGGGTCGTAGAAGACTCCGCAATTGGGATTTATTTCCAGCAAAAACAACTCACCCTCGGCATTCATCCGAATATCACATCGCCCGTAACCCGAGCCATTCAAACCGGTGAAGAGTTGAGCCGACAAGGTAGAGAGACGCTTGTCCAGTTCAGGATTATCGACGGCACAGCAGATCATGTTCTGATAGTCGGCCCATTTCAAATCAAAGTGCTTGAAACACTCACCTTCCGGAAATGAAAATTCAACGGCAGGAAAAACAACCGGGTTGGCCGGATCCTGGGCATTCTCGGCAACCAGCACCGTAAACTCCCGACCTTCAACAAACTCTTCAACCAATGCCTCACCAAACTCCTTGATAATTTTATCGGATTCCTCGCGTAGTGCTATCGGTGTTTCTACACGGGAAGTACGGGTCATGCCAATACTGGCATAGCTGTTTGGATGCTTGACAATGAGGGGAAAACGCAAATTCTGGCCAGCTTCCGTAATATCATCCTCCGTGATAACATAGCGATGCAGTGGCGTCTTGATACCAAAACTCCGGGCTACACGTTTCATATCTTCACGGGTCGGCTCGTAAAAATCAGAAGCCGCACCGGTAAACGGAGCATTAAAATATTCAAGTGTCTGCACCACCTCAATACCGGCACAATCGGAGTCAAATGCACCATCGCAAAGATTGATGAACAAATCAAAACCCTGCTGGATAAGTGCCCGTACCTGAGCAACGGCCGTAGCTTTATGAATGTCGGCCATTTCAACCTCATGATCCATCAAATAGGGCTTGATGCCCCTCAACGGGTCATAATCTTTTGTCGGCGAGTCAGAATACTCATAAGAGGAGTAGAGGACACAGAGTTTCATAGCAGAGAATCAATTAGTGTTTAGGTTCATTAACCGGTCGTTGTTCCGGTGCAGTCCCGTGAAGTTTTTCCATAATGTGAGGCGTAAACTTGTAACGAGCGAGCACATGCTCCTCCAGATGCATCGCACCTTTAATTTCACCCAAACAGTTTGCACTTCGGCATCCACAATCAAAAGCCTGTTCCATATCCCATTCAGTCGAAGGATAAAAAAAGGTCACTTCCTCATTCTCTTCGATATCGCGAAGGCAGATAATCTCATGATGAGTTACATCAACATAAACATTAGGGTCACAACTGTGATTAAGATATTGAAGGAATTCTGGTTCGAGATGAATATGGCGATGATGGTCTATTTGCAGAGAAAGATAGGTTGGATGCGGAACATACTCGCCGACCCAAAACTCATATAACAACGATCCCGATCTATGCAGGCAGGTTGTTCGCAAATGTTTTTGACCCGAGACAGAATCAATGTAAAGTGCAAGGTTCTCAGTAACATCAGATAATTTTATCATTTTGACCAACAATTTTTTTTATAAACGGGATAGAATAAATTTTGGACGTGGAACACAAAAAAACGTACAGAAGATTTAACAACGGTTTACACCCTTGAGGTAACCGGTATTGACCACGATAACTTCGCGTGGTTTCCTCATAACCAAGGGGCACCATGTCAGCATCGTCCGACAATCTTCATTCCGCTCTTTGCAGCCCGAAGTGCAGCCTCATAGCCACCAGGGCCAGAGCCGATAACAACAAGATCAACGGAACGACCGGGCACCTCAGGCAACTGTTGCGTGGAAAGCATAGCAGATATGGTATGGTTTTGTTATAATGATA
>CAIQSY010000170.1 GCA_903874585.1 uncultured Chlorobiaceae bacterium
CGCTTTCTTGATCGATCATAACCGTACTCCCCCAATGCCGCACAAACTCCTCATCATCAAAAATATCACCCACGAAGGTGAGGGACTTCTCGAACCCATGCTCCGTGACGGCAACATCGCTGCCGACATTGAGGATCTGTCGCAAGGTGGCATTTTCCCCGACCCGCGCAACTACCGCGCGGTCATCGTGCTTGGCGGTCCGCAAAGCGCCAATGACTGCACACCCACCATGCAGCTTCAGCTCCGGCAAATTGAGCGGATTGTGGCGGAGGGCATTCCCTACCTTGGCATCTGCCTTGGAATGCAATTGCTGGTAAAAGCTGCAGGAGGAACAGTTCTCCCCTGCCCACAAAAAGAGATAGGGTTTTTTGATGCCAATGGCGCTCCATACAACATTGAGCTGACCGACGCAGGCAAAACAGATCCACTTTTTGCAGGACTGGATGACATCGTCCGTGTGTTTCAACTGCATGGAGAGACGGTGGAACTTGCGCCATCAGGCATGAAGCTGCTGGCAACGGGCGCACACTGCCGCCATCAAGCCGTTTATGTTGGCACCAACGCCTACGGCTTGCAATGCCATTTTGAGCTGACACGCCCGATGTTCAACGAATGGATCAGCATCGACCACGACTTGAAGCAGATGGATCGCCAAAACCTGCTCGCGCAGTTTGACGCACTGTACAACGACTACACCGCCACTGGACAACAACTTCTCCAGAACTTTTTAACAATCGCCAAACTTGCCTGAACCATCAGCGACTCCTGTTGACCCGCGACGAGTCAGGCTTCTGAACGACTGTGCGGATAGAGCGGGTACAGTCATCTACTGGATGTCGCGCGACCAGCGAGTGCGCCAGAACTGGGCACTGCTCTTTGCCCGCCACAAAGCCGCAGTGATGCAACAGCCGCTGGTGGTAGTGTTTACGCTTGCGCCTTCGTTTCTTGGAGCACCGCTTCGCCATTACGACTTCATGCTCAATGGGCTTCAGGAGGTTGATGCCGATTTAAGAGGACTCAACATCCTTTTTATGCTTTTGCAGAATGAACCCACTGAAGCACTCCCCCGCTTTGCTGCAACCATGAAGGCAGGTCTTGTGGTGACCGACTATTCACCGCTGCACATTTCGCGGAGATGGAAAAACGCGATTGCAGAACAGCTCACCATCCCGCTCTACGAGGTTGATGCGCACAACATCGTCCCCTGCTGGATGGCTTCCCAAAAACTGGAGTACTCCGCCCGCACTATCCGCCCGAAAATCAACGCTCTCTTGGGCAACTTTCTCACGCCATTTCCTGAACTTGAACCACTGCCAATGCCACCCCAGGAACCGCTGGTGGAGTGGAAAAGCATCCGCCAAAAGCTGCACGCTGACCCAAGCGTACCGCCTGTGAATTGGTTGCTGCCGGGCAAAAAAGCCGCTGCCGATTGCCTGAACAGCTTCGTGCAGCACAAACTCTCCGGCTACGCGGTGCAACGCAACGACCCGAATGCCGACGCTATCTCAAACCTCTCGCCCTACCTCCATTTCGGGCAGATAAGCGCACAATTCATCGCGACAAAGGTAATGGAAAGCTATGCACCGGAAGAAGACAGAAAGGCATTTCTTGAAGAGCTGATTGTAAGGCGGGAGTTGTCGGAAAATTACTGCGCATATAATGAGCACTACGATTCATACGAGGGAATTCCCAACTGGGCGAAGGAGACGCTGGCAAAGCACAGCAGCGATAAACGGGAGTATCTCTACACTGTAGAAGAGTTTGAAAGGTCGGCAACGCATGAGCCACTCTGGAATGCAGCGCAGCGCGAACTGGTACAAAGCGGTAAAATACACGGCTACATGCGCATGTACTGGGCTAAAAAAATTCTGGAGTGGAGCCGAACGCCAATGGAGGCTTTTGATATTGCCATTGCACTGAATGACCGTTATGCGCTGGACGGGCGCGATCCAAATGGTTATACGGGAATTGCGTGGTCAATCGGCGGCGTGCATGACCGCCCGTGGTTTGAACGGGCAGTCTATGGCAAAATACGCTACATGAACGCCAACGGTTGCGCACGAAAGTTTGATGTCAACCGCTACGTCGCACAATGGCAGCACTAACGCTACGAGTTCATCAGCCGTTGAATTTCAAGCAGATAAGTGTCAATATTGTGGTTGAGTTTCACCGCTTTATTGAACGGAACCTGCACAATATGATCGTTTGCAATCCCGATCATGACACTTTTCTGGTCATCAAGCAGGGCATCAATGGCTGCAACTCCCATTCTGGTTGCATTGATACGATCTTTGGCTGTGGGACTTCCTCCCCGCTGAATATGACCAAGAATTGAAACACGTACTTCCAGATCGGGATGCTCTTTGCGCACCTCTTCAGCAATCTTCATAGCGCCGCCAGTCTCCTCACCTTCGGCAACAATAACAATACCGCTGCTCTCCTTATTCTTGTACCCTTTGCTCAGAAATTTGTGCAGTTCATCCTGCTGATGTTCGTTCGATTCAGGAATGACGATCACCTCCGCGCCGCAAGCGATACCACTATTCAATGCGATCAGCCCTGCTTCATGCCCCATCACTTCAACAAAGAAAATGCGACCATGCGATCTGGCCGTATCTCTGATTTTATCCACCGCATCTACAACCGTGTTCAACGCTGTTTCATACCCAATGGTGTAATCGGTTCCATACATATCGTTATCAATCGTCGCAGGAATCCCCACAAACGGCATATTGTACTCCTGCGACATCACAAGTGCACCAGTAAAAGAGCCGTCACCGCCAATCACAACAACAGCATCGATTTCAGCTTTTTTCAATTGCTGATACGCTTTTTCACGACCCTCAGAAGTCATGAATTCCATACAGCGTGCGGTTTTAAGAACCGTTCCACCAAGATGAAGAATTCCACTGACATCGAATGCTTTCAATGAAATAAAATCGCCATCAATCATCCCCTGATAACCATGGCGGATACCAACCACTTTCAGCTTGTTCGCTATAGCCGCGCGAGTTACAGCTCGAATTGCGGCATTCATCCCGGGGGCATCACCACCGGAAGTCAGCACCGCTATCCTTTTCAGTTTTCTTTTTTTCCTTTCAACTGCCATAGTATTTTGAGTAACTATCATCATCATCAGGAGTGTCCACCAACCACAATTCGCATGATTTTAACATTCAACACAACAAACCGAAAGAGCTGCCAAACCAGGTTTTTCCGCCAGTAAAGCGTCCCTTTTGAGGGTACCGGAGGGTAAGCCTCATCATAATATGCTTTGACTTTATTCATACCTGTACATTTTTAAGCGTTGAAAATATCGTATCCAAAACAGTTACTCTGGAATCAGCCACCAGAACGGATAGCCTTTTGCCTTGTGGAAAAAGAGATAGTGCAGAATCACCTTTAACCAGTGCCCTGCCAAACCAGCTTCACCAAGCGAATAGTCCATATCGCGACCCCAATCGGGATACTTGTTCCAGTCGGGAACAACCGGAAAGAGCGTCATTGATGCGCCCAAACCATCAAGAGAACCAAATCCCGCAGACACCACACAGGCAGCACCCATTCGGCTCATTGAAGCCTTGTGCTTGAACTCTGTTGCGCCTTGAATTCTCTCTGCAATATTCAACGCCACAATTTTACCCATAACACCAGCCGGCATACCAGTACGAGGCGCTGTCGGGAAAATTTGACGACCACTCGGGCTCGCCATCGGCTTGGAGATTGGGTGCGGAGGTGCAAAAGCAATGCCGGGTGCAAAAATATTGTCGTAGAGATGACTCTGATAAACCGATGGCCAGTCGGCAGCATCCCACTGCTCAAAAGGTTTTGCGGCATAGTCAGCATCAACCTTCATGAACTTATTGGGAGCAAACATTTGATCGGTAATATCATTACCTGCCTTGTCAAATGCCGTCATACCAACACCCGAAAATGAGGGAATCAACATGGCAAAATCGAACTCTTGCGTCTTCTCTTCGCCATCCAGTGTTTCATAAAAAACCTTGCCCGGCTCAACCTTATACACGCCAGCACGACGTATCCAGTTAATGCCATACTCCGCCATCAGCGATTCGGTGAAGACCTTCGTTGGCGTGTAGTAACCACCACGATTGATGAAAGCGCCCGCCATGCCAAAATCCCCAAGCTCATATTCGTTGGAGATCCAGGTAATCTGTGCCATTTTGCTGAGACCAAGCTTTGAAATCTCATACGCCACATTGAGAATGTACTCAAACGCTGCGCCCTGGCATGTTGCCATAGCGTGACCTGTACCAATCAAAATTCGTTGCTTTTGACCAGCCTGCATTTTGGCGATAATCTCCTGCAGATTCTCCCACGCTTGTGCGGCATGGCCATAGGTGCAGACGGAAAAGCTATTTTTGTCGGGTCCCAAGCCTGGAGTTGCATCAAAATTAAGCTTTGGA
>CAIQSY010000171.1 GCA_903874585.1 uncultured Chlorobiaceae bacterium
CCAGCCCACTTTTCCCCAATCCTTTGCCTCGTTATAGTTATACGATTGATCATTATCACCGGTTCCAAGAGAGAGCACCTGCAAATCCTTCACCGTTAAACCAGCCTTACTGGTAAACGCCTCGATGCAGGCACACATTGTGGGATTGTTGGCAAACATTCCGCCATCAACCAGCGGATAGATGCTCTGGTCACGTGAGGCAATCCGGGCTGGTTCAAAATAGGTTGGCGCAGCAGAGGTTGCGCGAGCAACATCACGCAGATAAAAATTCCACCCAATACCGTTGCTGGCAACATCCTCACTGTTAAAAAAGTGAGCTTGACGACGTTCAATATCATAAGCGGTAATCATGCACGGCTTCAGCATATCACGCAAGGTGAGATCCCCAAAATACGTTTGCAATGTTTTTTCAAGAGCCTGAGCGGAATATTTTTCATCACGCAGTCCATCCAGCGATTGAAGGCGTTTGGCACTCGATGCAGCAAAAATAGTACTCCCATGCTCAAAATAGAGGTCAACTGCCTCTTGAGCAGAAAATTTCGGTCTGCCACTCGCTTTGTCAGGACAGAGATAGAGGCAAGCAAGAATGCCGCCCGTGCTGGTACCGGCAATCATATCAAAAACATCCGCAAGACGCATGTCAGGATTGCCCGACATCGTCTGCAACTTCTCTTCAAGGGCTACAAGCACGACACCAGGAATAATACCGCGAATGCCGCCACCATCAATTGATAGAATTTTCATAATGCTGTTGTGTTTGTGGATGAGACGCACAAGGTTTTTTTCCGCTTGCGTTATGATTCTAATATAAAAAGCCAAACATCCAGATTGGAATGATATTCTGAAAAGGATATTCAATATTATCTGCCGCAATATAAGCATTTTGTACACCAGCTATCTGCTTTTGCTTTTTGTTTTTACCGCCAACCTCAAACACAAATGTTCTATCAACCAGAAAGTCTCCCTTATCGGTATCGTGAACAGTATGGCGTACCCTTGCTTGATTGTAAAAAAAAGTCTCCCGCATAGTACCAAGATTCATCGCATCTTCTGCAAGCGCATACATCAGGTTTGCATTGTTGAGATAAATTTTATCAGGCTTGTTCAGCCGACTTACCCCGTAGGTATCACTATGCAGTAAAAGCAGTAATTCAGCTTTTGCGAGAAGATTCATGTATTTGAGGAGCGTATCACGGTCAATACCAATCTGCTTGCTTAACTTCAGCATATTCGGCTTGAATGGCACGGATTCAGCAAGAACGGCAAACAGGGTACGCAACGTATAAATTGCCGAATAATCAATTCGAGCAACGGCAGCGGGAAGATCATTTTCGAGAATTTGATCAATGGTCTGCAAAAGACGTTGGGAGTAATTTTTCTCGTCTTCAATAAAAAAAGGATAGTAGCCGAAGCGTTGATACTCTTCAAAAAGCTTAATCGGTTTGATTATCGGCATCATAATTGAACTGATATCCGCAGCTTTTTGTGTTATATCGTCAAGAGAAAAAATTGGTAATTCATGATGATATTTCAATGCGATAAACTCTCTGAAGGAGAGCCCGTAAAGCGTGTACGTCAAAAGACGACGACTTAAATCCGCATGGCCTTTGAATATATCAAGTGCTGAAGAGCCTGTGAAAACAATGGAGAGATCGGGATAATTGTCGTAAATATTTTTGATTTCCAACGACCACTCCGGATACTTGTGCACTTCATCAAGAAAGAGAAAGCGTCCGCCTCGTTTGACGAAATTATCCACAAAAACCGAAAGCCTTGTTTTTGAAAAATAGATGTTATCAAGGCTGACATAGAGCACATCTGCCAGATTATTACCAAACGTGGTTTTGATATACTGGAGAAGCAGCGTGGTTTTTCCAACGCCGCGCGATCCAATGATTGCAATCAGCCGATTATTCCAGTCAATATCATGCCATAAATATCGCCGAAAATCCGTATTGACTGCATGAACTTTTGCGCTGAAAAGTTGAAATAAAGTATCCATATCTGCTGATTGCTTTCATCAAAAAATAAATAAAAATGCGGAATTCAATCAACAAAAACAACTCTTGATGCTCACAATTAAAATGTCAGTTTGTGCCTGTTACGTGACCAGCAGTGTTAACATGAGCATTTTTGCAACGATTCTCTCCACGCCGATGCGTAAAAAGCGCTGCTGGATTCGTCTGAATGCAGTCGTTTTGCGATATTAGGCGTTACTGGTTTCCAGGGATTCGTCCCAAAGTTTTAAATCGACACCAACTCATGAACGCTTCTCGCGATCTGCTGAAAGGTTTGCTGGAGTATATAGAAGAACAGGCAAAGGAGATTGATCCCAAAAGTTATTGCATTGCAACCGCCAAGGGGTTTGTGCGTCGCCACCTTGAGCTTGTGGGACTGCCGGGTCTGGATTATGATATCCGCTCAGAGGGCGATCACGTCTGGTTACGTCTGGAGCGGCTTGCAGCCATCAACCCGCCCGTTGTTCCCGATATGTTGCGCAATCTTTGCGTGGTCAGTAATGATCCGTTTGCTCCGCCACCAAGCCTTGATGAGAGCAAACTGGCGGAGGTGATTGCGGATGCGCAGAGCGATGCCGAGCAACAGCTTCAGGCTTATGCAGCACAATGGATGGCGTGGTCGGCAAGCGAACAACCTCGCCGAACGAGTATCAATCTTTATGGTGAATTGTTCGCCCTAAAATATCAGCTTGAAACTGAAGAAACCGCTAAACCGCAAGAGTTAGTGTGGGGAGTCGGGATGACATTGTGGAAGATACCGTTTGAGGATCAAGCGATTACATTTGAGTATCCACTGCTGACGCAAGGCGTTGAAATTTCGCTTGATGAGAAGAGCATGGCGCTGGAGATTCGCCCGCGCGATACGCCTCCGCGTCTTGAAATGGCGGCGTTTGTGGCGTGTGCCATCAATGGAGCAACCGCGCTTGAACATGATATCAAACAACAGCTTGCCGATATAACGATAACGCCATTCGATGCAACGAGTTACGCTGACCTGTTGAAACTTGTCGCCTCTCTGTTGGATAGTCATGGAAGCTATCGGGAGCTGCTTGCAGAGGGAGTTGC
>CAIQSY010000172.1 GCA_903874585.1 uncultured Chlorobiaceae bacterium
AGTAGTGAAAACCATACAAAAACACGCCTCAACGATAGGCGCCTCGATACGCACTTCGTGCTACTCGGCGACCGATGCCAAACCAAGCCCTGAAAGGGCGACAGCTCCTAACACAGGGTGAAGCCCTGTGAGATGACGATATATTATCTCCCCCCACCCATTGCCTGATAAAACGCTACACTATCCGATAAACGGCGTGCTTGTGCGGCAATAAGCTCAAGCTGGAGCTGATCGTGCTCGCTTTGCGCCTGCAAGAGTTCAAAATATGAGGCTGCGCCAAGCTGATAGCGATGGTTGACTGTTTTTACCAGATCGTGCGATGCTTGATTGGCGCTCGTTAATGCTGAAAGCCGTTGTGTGTCGTTGTTGAGCGCGGAGAGAACGTCGGCAACCTCGCGCAAACCTTTCAGGACGTTTTGGCGGTAGTTTGCCGCGGTTGCCTCGAACCCCGCTTTGGCGGCATCTTTTTCCGCACCAATTCCTTGATTGAAAAGTGGTTGCACAAGCTGACCGGCAACTCCCCAGACCAGCGAACCGCTACCAAAAAGTGCTGCCGTAGTCAACGCCTGTGAGCCGATATTTGCGCCTAATGTCATTTGTGGATAAGCTTTTGCAACCGCGGCACCGTAATCGGCATTCGCCGCTCTCATCAACGCCTCCGATGCCTGAATGTCGGGGCGAGAGCGTACCAGCTCTGATGGGACGCGAAGAGGCAGCGTTGGCGGCAGCGTAAAATCCTGCATAGTAAACGAAGGAATTGTTGCTGTGTCGGGGGCTTCACCGGCTAACAGAGCGAGCAGTGTGGTTGTCTGGTTGTGCTGATGGCGAAGTTCTGGTAACGCCGCACGGGTCTGATCAAGCAACGTCTGCATGGCAAGCAGATCTTGCTCGGAGGCTGCGCCAAGGTGCAGGCGCTCGCGAGTAATGTCGAACTGCTCACGGCGCGTGGTGATGATGGTTTCGGTAGCGGCAATCTGGCTGGAGAGTTGCGCCTGACGAATGGCTGTTATCGCAATATCAGCCGCCAGCGTCAACCGTGCGCCCGCAAGCTGAAAGCGCTGATACCCTGCTTTGGCAGCAAGCGCTTCAAGCTGACGACGATTCCCGCCAGAGAGGTCAAACGTATAACCGGCACTCACTGAAGCATTGAGCAGATTGAAGGTTTTTTCGCCCCCATCCAGCCCGTTTTTGCTGCCATTGATGCCCTGACGTTGAGCACCAATAGCACCATCAACGTGAGGATAACGTGTTGCGCCCGCTTTGGCATTGTGGAGCGCTTCCGCCTGCCGCAAGGTCGCTTCAGCCGCATCAAGTGTCGGGCTTTGCGCCAATGCCTTGTCAATCAAGCTGTTGAGTTTTACCGAACCGAACGCTTCCCACCAGCGCTCTGCAACCTCGCCCGAAACAATCTGTTGCGGCTCCCCCGCCACACCGTTGCCAGTATCGAGTTTAAAGGGTTGCGCCGTATAACGTTGCGTAGCGGGCATATCAGGACGAACAAAATCAGGTCCAGCGCTACAGCCTGCGGATGCAATGGAAAGTGGAACCAACAGGTACGAGAGGTTTTTCATGCTATGTAAAGATTAGCCTGTTCTTGTGGTGACTTCCCCTCCCCCGCCTCTTCGTGCGTTCGACCGTCGCGAATATGGTAGATGCGCTTGAAGGTGGGGATGATTTTTTCGTCGTGCGTGACAATGATAATGGCGGTTTCGTACTGACGCGCCATGTCGTTGAGAATGGCGATAACCGCCAGCGCTCGCTCGCTGTCAAGCGGCGCCGTTGGTTCATCGGCGAGGATGACCGGCGGATGGTTGACGAGCGCGCGGGCAATAGCCACCCGCTGCTGTTCGCCACCGGAGAGTTGCGAGGGCATAGCCTTTGCCCGATGCGCCACATCGAGCGCCTCAAGCAGCTCCAATGCGCGTTTACGGGCGGCGGCATTGCGTTCACCGGCAAGCATCGGCAGCAGCGCCACATTATCGAGCACATCCAGAAATGGAATGAGATAAGGCGCTTGAAACACAAAGCCTATTTTATCGCGCCGAAGCGCCCGTAGATCGTTGATAATCCAGCGATTATCATAAATCATTGTGCTCCCCAGCTTCATGCGCCCGGCACTGGGTTCAATCACCGCACCGAGGCATTTCAAAAGTGTGCTTTTCCCGGAGCCCGAAGGACCAACAAGCCCGACAACCTCACCCGACGCAACCTGCATATCAACACCCTTCAGCGCATCCACCAGCGTTTCGCCGCTGCCGTAGCGCTTCTGTAACCCCTCAATTACAATACCATTGTTCATCATTTAACCTCCTATAGCTTCTGCCGGATCAATTTTGAGCGCTGCTGCAATAGCGAGCGTGCTGGCAAGCAGCGAAATCACCATGACGATGATAAAGCCGCGTATGGCATCGCCGGGTTCAAGCAGCACGTAACGCGGAAAAAATGGCGACCAGAGCGTGGCAACAATTTTGCCCACAACAAAGCCGATAGCGCCAAGCCCAATCGCCTGTTGCAGAATCATACTCGCAATAACGCGGTTTCTTGTGCCGATAAGCTTCAGCACCGCAATCTCCCGAATTTTTGCCATCGTCATGGTGTAGATGATAAAGGCGATAATTGCCGCACTGACAATGGCGAGAATCACGAGAAACATCCCGATCTGCTTGGCTGATGTGGCAATCAACTTATCAACAAGAATGGTGCGCATCTCTTGACGGGTATAGACTTGCAGCCGTTGCCAGCGCTGAATTTCAGCGGCAACGGCATCGGGCGCATAGCCGGGTTTAAGCTGCACCAGCACGGCATTAACATTGTGATTGACCGTTTGCGACGCAATAATGGCATCGAGCAAGCCGGGCACATTCGGGCGATTGAGGCTGGGATTTTGCGCCGTGCGCCGCCGCTGCTGCAACAGCATATCATTATCTTTAAGGAACTGCGCCTCTTGAGCCTCTTTCAACGGAATAAAAATCATCGGGTCACCGCCGGATGACACCATGCGCCGCGTCAATCCCACAATGGTGAAGCGATGCCGTCGGATGGTAATGGTGTCGCCAAGGGTAAAGCCAGCCTTAACATCCGCCACCGCTTCGTAATGGCTGCCGCTCAAATGGCGACCTGCAACGAGAAAAGTTGGATGACCGGGCTCACCCGCGCCACCCGGTACCACGCCCACCACCATCGCCCGCACATCGCTGCTTCCATGCCGCACCTGCATGGTGAGATAGGTGACGTTTGCCGCCCGCACTACGCCCGCCATACCGAGAATGCTGCGGTAACTATCGTCATACAGTGTTGATGGTTCCGCATAAGGACCGAGCGTTCCCTGCTGCACCACCCAGAGATCAGCGCCGCTATTGTCAATCAGCGCGTTGGCATCGTCCACCATACCGCGATAAATCCCCGCCATGCTGAGCGTCACCCCAATCAGGAGGCCAAGACCAACGCCGGTAAGGAGAAATCGCCCCCAACCATGCAAAATATCACGTCCGGCAAGGCTGATCATAAGAGGCTTTTGTTTGGGTTAACCAAGGTGATACGGCTTCGGGCGTGCAGCAAACTTTTGCTGTGCATCACCACGCGCTCGCCAGCTTGCAGCCCGTCAAGAATCTGGATGTTCCCTGCACGGTCAGTAGCACCAGCACGAACCGGCACAAAACGCACGCCCGAACCATCCACCACCCACACGCCAAGCCGACCATCCACACGATGAATACTGGCATTCGGCACCACCAGCGCAGCGGGCAATGGCGGAAGCTGCACAGTAACTTCGCAGAGTTCGCCAACCGGCGGCAACGGCGCAGGCAGAAGCGTAAAAAGCACTTTCGCAAGCGTCTCTTCGGTAATACGGTCAGCAAGCGGCTCAATGCGCAGCACTGAACCCGCAACCGCCCGCCCAGCTTGCGACCGCAACGTAACATGCGCCGCAAGCCCCGCCCGCAAACCCGCGCTTTGCAGTTGATCAAAACGCACAGCAACCCAGAGACTGGCAGGATCAATCAGTTCGATAATTGCTTGACCGGCAAGCACCGTCGTTCCCGCCTCAGCATCGCGGCTCGCAACCAAACCATCCACCGGCGCAATAAGCCGCAAATTATCGCGCTGCTTCATCATCCCCCGATACTCCGCTTGTGCCGCAATAAGCGATTGCTGCGCCGCGTTACGTCCCGCATGAGCTGCTGCTGCTGACGCGCTTGCCATCTCCGCCTCCTGATGCTTCGCCTCAACCACCTCAGCGCTTGCTGAACGCGCCTGCAACAAAAGCGCGTACCGCTTCTCTTGCGATGCGCTAAACACCTGCTTCGCTTTGGCATCGCGCAGTTGCGCCTCCGCAGAAAGCACGGCTGCTTCCGACCGCTTGATGGCAGAACGCTGTGCCGCAAGATGCTCCTCAAGATCAACGAGATCAATCTCCCCCACCACATCGCCCGCTTTCACCATATCGCCCACATCAACAGTAATACGCTTTACTCGCCCTGCCGCCACGGAGCCAATGCGGTAGGTGTAGCGCGCCTCAACCGTACCAATGCCGGAGAGCGACGGGCTGATTGCCTTGCGTTCAACCGTGGCAACCGTTACCGGCACCGGCGCAAGCGGCCCTGAACGCAGCGCCACGTAGAAAAAAAGCAGCAGCAGGGGGATAAGCACCGCAAGTAAGCCAAGTACTTTTTTGTTGATGGTTTTCACGAATGTTTTGATATTCATAACTCACTTTTTTGTATTGCTTTAGCGTAGAGCAGAAACATTGGCCTGGCGTTGGTGAACATCACGGCAACATCACCGGCTATCATGGACTGCATCACCAACCCCTGCACCATCCCGATAAACATCACCGAAGCAGCAGCAACATCAAGATCGGGATCAATTACTCCCTCGCTTATCCCTTTTGCGAGGAGTTTGCCAACACGTTCGCCATAATGGTGAAGCATCGTTTGAGCAATTGCCTTGGCCGCTGTAGGATCGGGTCGCTGAAGTTCAGCAAACATCATCCGTGGCGCCCCGGGATGCTTCGCCACAAAATCAATATGCGCCGCAAACATCCGCTCAAGCGCGTTAACGGCATCAAGTGGCGCATCAACTGACGACTCTGTTGTGGCAATTACCGCATCAATCCTGCCAAGCAGTTGAGCAGTAACCCACTCCATCGCCGACTGCCACAGCGCATCTTTAGTAGGAAAATGGCGGAAAAGCGCACCCTGCGTTAACTGCATCCGTTCAGCAATCTCCGCCGTCGTAATTGACGCAGGATTTTTCTCAGCAGCAAGCTCAATCACCGCCTCCACCGTCACCGCCCGCCGCTGTTCTGCCGGCAGATTTTTTATGGTTGTTTTTGTTGTTTTCATCGTGGTTTGGTTAGTATGATGAAAGATAGTAATTAATTACAATCTTTTGTGGCAAATCTTGGTAAATCATGATAAAAAATGGTAAAGAAAATGAATAGAGGCTTGAAAATGGATATATTTCATGGTAAAATTTGATAAAATTTTCTACTTCTTTCCAGAAAGAGGAATCGGAAAATTTTGAATTAACCACAGATAAAGTACACGTATAATGAGACAAGCCACAAAATTGATTGAAATAGATGCCGTTGTTGACAAGTTCACGCCGGTAACGCCTGACAATCCGTTTTATGTCGATTTCAAAAACCTTCGTGGTGATTTTCAGGAGCGGAAAGTGATGCGCATCCTGAATGTGCAGCAAAATACTGACGGAAAGTATGAGTTCAACTACGATCCGAATCGCACGAATAAAACACTGCTGTTTCTTGCTGGAATGAGAGGCTCAGGTAAAACATCGGAGTTGGCGAAATATGCACAGTTGTTGGACTCGCCGAACTGCTTTTTTGTAGTAACCTGCGATGTGGACAATGATCTCGACATGGATAACGTTCAGTATATGGACATTCTGATTTTCCAACTCGAACAACTGCTCATCCGTGCCAATAAGGAAAATCTGAAGCTGGATAGCCATATTCTTGAATCCATGAATACCTGGTTTCAGGAGAGGGTCAAAGAGATCAACACCTCTCTAAAAGCTGAAGGCAGTGCTGAAATAGAACTGGATACAGACAAACCGTTGTCACTCGGCTCACTGTTTGGTAAAATGCTTGGTCTCACTGCACGGTTGAAAATGGGACTCTCCGGCAGCAAAACACATGCCGATACCATCCGTAACAGCTTCAAAAACCGTTTTGTTGATTTTTCTAACACCTTCAACACGTTTATTGAGGAGACAAACAGACAACTGCGCCAGGAAAAAAAGGCACGGGAAGTTCTCTTTATTGTTGATGGTTTGGAAAAAACCATGAGTGCTGATACACGGCGGAAAATTATCATGGAGGAATCCAACCGCATCCGCCAGATCAAGGCAAACACCATTTTTACGTTACCAATAGAGTTGATGAAGGAGGAGCAACGTATTCGCAACTTCAGCGAGATTATAACCTTCCCATTTATCAAGCTCAAGGAGCGTGGTGGTGCTCCTGTTGAGCAAGCGATTACACATTTTGAAGAGTTCGTTTATAAACGTGTTGCTCCTGAATTATTTGACTCACCCGAAACCGTGAAAACGGCTATCGCGTACAGTGGCGGTTCTCCGAGGCAGTTGCTGCGCATTATTGAGCGTGCCAACTGGTACGCGGATGAGGCTTTGGGAAAGATTACCAGCGCTGATATGGAAAAAACACTTGATGAGCTGGGCAACAATATTGCCCGATATCTCGAACCGGGAGATTTTGCTTTGTTGAAGCGGCTGAAAAAGGACCTTCAAGCAGGAAATCCCATCGGGTTCAGTAACGATATTCAGGGACTGCTGGAAAAGGAGGTTATTTATGAGTATAACGATGGCACCTATAAATGCGTTAATCCACTACTCGAACGCTCAAAGCTTTATAAATTCAATGTTATTGATGCTCAATGAGTGAGCCGTTGCACTCTGACCAACTGAACCTTCTGGCGAGGGCTTTACGCCAGAAATCGTTCCACTTTATCATTATTGGCTACGACCACCCTGATATTTTTCCGGAGATATCGGCATGGTTGCGTGAACATCTGCCGGATCGTCCAATACGCGAGTTGCCGGTATCGGACAAAACATTTCAGGAGATTCAGAACATTCTGATTCAGGCCTATCATGATATTGTGTTGATACCGGATTTCGACTGGTTTTTCAAGCAAGAAAACGAAAATATCAGTATTACATTTAATCAACACCGTGATTTTTTTGCACGTCGAGAAATAACATTGGTATGCTTTATTCAAAAAAAACTATTTAAGGAACTTCCCCGCAAAATGCCAGATCTCTGGTCGCTTCGTTCCTTAGAGCTTGAGTTTCTGGGAACTGTTCAGAGATCCACTTACAGCCTCAGCAACATTGACGACATGGAAAGCGCCTTGCTCTCGGTGTTTGCGGTTCTGCCTGCTGAACCTATTACTCGTACAATATTAAAAGGACTTTTGCCCAACGTTAACAATCTTGATGCAACGTTACAACGCCTTATTAAAAAAGGGTTAATCGCATTCGATGAAATGGATGAAAGCTTCACATGTAATTTGGAGGCACAGGAGACAACCCGCCAGCAAAACGGCGAGCAGCTTTTTGAGCACTGCGAACTCCTGATAAGCACGCTCATTGATAAGCTTCGCTATGAAACAGATCTTACGGGACATTTTTTAAATGCGACCTACAAAGAAGCGGTCATCTACGCCAAGTACGCCGAAAGCATTCTCCAGCATATCAAAAAAGCAGAAGAGCAATTAGCCATATTGGCAGAGCGCCTCGGCAACTTCCATACAACAACCGGAAATCTCGACAAAGCGTTGACCTTTTATGAGGATGAAACCCGTTTATTTAAAGAACTCTACGACGCTTTCCCAAGCAACGTATCCTTCAAAAACGGGCTCGCTATCTCTTACGAAAAACTCGGAGAAACACACGCCCAACTCGGCAATCTCGACAAAGCGTTGACCTTTTATGAGGATGAAACCCGTTTATTTGAAGAACTCTACGACGCTTTCCCAAGCAACGTCTCCTTCAAAAACGGGCTCGCTATCTCTTACGAAAAACTCGGGCAAACACACGCCGAACTCGGCAATCTCGACAACGCTTTAACCTTGTATGAGCAGGATGCCCAGTTAACGAAAGAACTCTACGACGCTTTCCCTAGCAACGTCTCTTTCAAATTTGGGCTCGCCGTCTCTTATGAAAAACTTGGAGAAACACACGCCGAACTCGGCAATCTCGACAAAGCTTTGACCTTGTATGAGCAGTATCGCCAGTTAACTAAAGAACTCTACGACGCTTTCCCTAGCAACGTATCCTTCAAAAACGTTCTTGCTATCTCTTACGAAAAACTCGGGCAAACACACGCCGAACTCGGCAATCTCAACAAAGCTTTAACCTTTTATGAACAGTATCGCCAGTTAACTAAAGAACTCTACGACGCTTTCCCAAGCAACGTCTCCTTCAAAAACAACCTCGCTATCTCTTACTCCAAACTCGGAGAAACACACGCCCAACTCGGCAATCTCGACAAAGCGTTGACCTTTTATGAGCAGGATGCCCAGTTAACGAAAGAACTCTACGACGCTTTCCCAAGCAACGTCTCCTTCAAAAACGGGCTCGCTATCTCTTATTACAAGCTGGGTAGTTTCTACAAAGACCATCGTCCAGACATTGTTGCCACCCGCAACTATTTCCAGCAAGCTGAAGCCTTGTGGGCGGAGCTGACCGAAAGCGCACCCGGCTATGCTAAATTCCAACATTATCTGATACAAGTCCGAAAGGATTTGAGCGAACTGCCGCAATCATAATCTCCACGCTTTCAAAACGGCAACCCTATGAACTACAACCAGTTACTCTCCCTCTTCAAAGAGACCAACCGCGAGTTGCAGCACAAAGCCGCTCGCTCGATTGATACCGCCCTTGTTATCCGCAATTGGCTCTTTGGCTGGTACATTGTCGAGTTTGAGCAAGGCGGCGCTGCACAACGCTTCTCTTGCGACGCGCTAAACACCTGCTTCGCTTTGGCATCGCGCAGTTGCGCCTCCGCAGAAAGCACGGCAGCCTCCGACCGCTTGATGGCAGAACGCTGTGCCGCAAGATGCTCCTCAAGATCAACGGGATCAATCTCCCCCACCACATCGCCCGCTTTCACCATATCGCCCACATCAACAGTAATACGCTTTACTCGCCCTGCCGCCACGGAGCCAATGCGGTAGGTGTAGCGCGCCTCAACCGTA
>CAIQSY010000173.1 GCA_903874585.1 uncultured Chlorobiaceae bacterium
GTGATACCTACAATCGTACTGTAGAGCAGTATCTGGAGGGTGAAGAGGGCAAAAAAGGTGGTAAGGCAATTGATCCTGCAACGCTTAAGGTTGAGCAGATTCCTGTTCCGGTTGTTGATCTTCCACTTGGTGCTACTGAAGATCGTGTTTGCGGTACCATCGATATCGAACAGGCACTTACCAGCGGCGTCAAAGCATTTGAACCCGGTCTTCTTGCTCAGGCAAACCGCGGATTCCTTTATATTGATGAAGTGAACCTGCTGGACGATCACCTTGTTGACGTTCTGCTCGACGTTGCTGCCAGCGGCAAGAACGTCGTTGAACGTGAGGGCATCAGTATTCGCCACCCAGCTCGTTTTGTGCTTGTCGGTTCCGGTAACCCGGAAGAGGGTGAACTTCGTCCTCAGCTCCTTGACCGTTTTGGTCTTCATGCCCGTATCATCACGATTCTCGATATTGAAAAGAGAGTTGCTATTGTCAAACTTCGCCGTGAGTTTGACGATAATCCTGATGCCTTTATGGAAAAATACAGTACCGAACAGCAGGCATTGCAGCAGAAGATTCAGACAGCTAAAGATCTGTTGCCGCAAGTGACAATGACTGATGAGGTTCTGACCGATATTGCCAAGCTCTGTATGAATCTCGGTATTGACGGTCATCGTGGTGAACTTACCATTACCCGTACAGCTCATGCCCATGCAGCATACAAAGGAGAGACTGTTGTTACCATGCAGCATGTTAAAGAGATTGCAGGACTTTGCCTGCGCCACCGCCTGCGCAAAGATCCGCTTGAAACCCTTGATGCTGGTGAAAAAATTGATCGCGAACTCGCTAAAATCCTCGGAGAAGTCGAAGCCGTATAATGATAGCTTTTACCGATATTGTAGGGATGGATCTGGCCAAGCAGGCGCTTATGCTGCTGGCCGTTGATTCTGAACTTGGTGGTGTTGTCATACCGTCCGCTGTTGGGTCGGGAAAATCGACACTTGCCAGGGCGTTTGCTGATATTCTCCCCGAAAGCACCCCTTTTGTGGAACTTCCCCTGAACGTTACCGAAGATCGTCTGATTGGTGGCGTTGATCTTGAGGCAACTCTTGCCACAGGTCTCCGCGTTGTTCAGCACGGCGTACTCTCCAAAGCGCATGGCGGCGTGCTCTATGTGGACTCACTCAGTCTGCTCGACAGCTCTGCGGTGTCGCATATTATGGATGCCATGTCGCGCAGCGAGGTGCTTGTTGAGCGTGAAGGTCTCAGTGAGGTACATCCAGCAAAGTTCATGCTGGTGGGCACTTACGATCCTTCCGACGGAGAGGTGCGCATGGGATTGCTCGACCGTATTGGGATTATCGTTCCCTTTACGGCGCAAAACGACTACCGTGCCCGCAAGAAAATTGTCAACATAGTGCTTGGCACAAGGGATGCTGAAGATACTCAGGATGAGCTGAACATGCTTGCCGGTTTTATCAAGGCAGCAAAAGAGCAGTTACCGCATGTCTCAATCACCGACGATCAGGTGCGGGCGCTGATTCAGACCGCGATCAGCCTTGGTGTTGAGGGCAATCGCGTCGATATTTTTACCGTTCGTGCGGCAATTGCGTCAGCAGCCCTTGCCCAGCGTAGTGATGTTGATGATGAGGATATGAAACAAGCCATCAAGCTGGTGCTTATCCCCCGAGCAACACGTATGCCGGAGAGAGAGGCTGAATCAAATGAAGCACCTCCGCAAGAGGAGCTGCCGCCACCACCCGAGGATGAACCAGAGGGCGAAGATGAGGAGACCCCTGCGGATACTTCAGATTCCGACGCTGAAGAGCAGCAGAAAGAGACTCCCGATATTATCGAGGAGCTGATGATGGAGGCGGTTGAAATGGAATTGCCTGACAATATTCTCAATATTTCGCTGGCATCGAAGAAGAAGGCGACAACTGGAAGCCGTGGTGAAGCGCTCAACAACAAGCGTGGTCGTTTTGTGCGATCGCAGCCGGGCGAAATGCGCAGTGGCAAAGTTGCGCTTATCCCAACGCTCATCTCCGCTGCACCGTGGCAGGAGACTCGCCGCCGCGACAGCAAAATGGCTGGCAGACCAAAAACAGCTCTGCTCATCACCAAGGATGATGTCAAAATCAAGCGATTCCGCGACAAGTCCGGCACGCTTTTTATTTTCATGGTGGATGCTTCTGGCTCGATGGCGCTGAACCGTATGCGTCAGGCAAAGGGCGCTGTTGCAAGTCTCTTGCAGAACGCCTATGTGCATCGCGATCAGGTTGCTCTTATTTCGTTCCGTGGCAAGCAGGCACAGGTATTGCTGCCGCCATCGCAGAGCGTTGATCGTGCAAAACGTGAGCTTGATGTGCTGCCCACTGGTGGAGGTACTCCGCTTGCTTCTGCACTCTATCTTGGATGGGAGACTGCAAAGCAGGCTCGAACCAAGGGAGTGACGCAGGTGATGTTTGTGCTCATTACCGATGGACGTGGTAATATCAGCCTGCAATCGACCTTTGATCCTACTGCAGAAAAGGCCACCAAGGAGGAGCTGGAGAAAGAGGTCGAGGCACTATCACTCTCTATTCAGGCTGATGGAGTTGCTGCTATCGTTATCGATACCCAGATGAACTATCTTTCGCGGGGTGAAGCGCCCAAGCTTGCCCAGAAACTCGGAGGTCGCTATTTCTACCTGCCTAACGCAAAAGCTGAGCAGATTGTTGAAGCTGCGCTGAGCTTCTAATACTCGGCGTTACATATCTACGTTTAAAAGACGTGGCCTGAGCGGAGTCGAAGGCAGCGTCTTTTTTTGTTGGCTGAAGTTTGCTGGGCATTGTTCACTGAGCGAAGTCGAAGTGAGCGTCTCGACTGAAGTGTGGTCATTGATGAAAGTTGCTTAAAACGTTTTTTGGTTGTTTTAACGAACATCATGCTCCTCGGTTTCGCAAGGTGTTGCATGACATGTTTCTTGATCGTCTTGACACAAATCTCAGACCAACAATCTATATTGGTAAATAAGGAGAAATCTGCAAAAAGCTCTCGTTTGTAGTGGTAGTGGTTATCTGAGATTATTATTCTGTTTTGAAGTGCTGAAATATGTTGTCAGGGGTGGGTGCAGCCCGAAACAGTCCGCAGTTTTACGACTGTTTCGGGCGAGAATCGGCAGCTTAAAGTCCGAGAGCTTTAAAGAGAATTGGCAGGGCAC
>CAIQSY010000174.1 GCA_903874585.1 uncultured Chlorobiaceae bacterium
AGAAAAAACTCACTCACATTTTCTGAGGCGCGCGAGGAGAACCAGAGGCCGATAAAGAGCGTCAGCACCAGGTAGCCGAAAATAAAACTGTAGTCAAGAATGTTAAGCTTTTCCATAGTGAAAAGTGTGTTGGTGGGTATCACTGTTCAGGTGTGGTGTTTCTACAATGTATTCTTTTGCTGCTTCCACCCATCTCCTTATCGAACAAACATCCATGAGGAGAGGGTGGGGGCAAGCTTATTTTACCTGACAAGCGAGATCGTTATGCGTCGGTTCTTGAAAGCTCGCGGAAGCTTTGGAATCGATCTTCGATTTCAAGCAAATCAAGCGCTGCAATTTTTTCAGTACCAAATTTTTCTACGCAGAAGCTTGCCATGGTGCTGCCGTAAAGGACGGCTTTACGCATTTCGGCATCATTAATACTTTCGCAGCGGGAGAGGTGCCCGATAAAGCCACCAGCAAAGGTATCGCCCGCGCCGGTTGGGTCAAAAATTGATTCGAGTGGAAAGGCTGGTGCCGCAAAAATACCATCATCGGTAAAGAGCAGTGCGCCATGTTCTCCTTTTTTAATGATGAGCGTTTTCGGTCCCATATTGCGGATGATTCTCGCTGATTTGACCAAGTTTGGATCGCCACTCAGCAGGCGGGCTTCGCTGTCGTTAAGGATAAAAATATCAACATGTTGCAGCGTTTTTTTGAGCTCTTCTGGTTTTGATTCAATCCAGAAGTTCATGGTGTCCAGAATCACCAGTTTTGGTTTGCTGATTTGTCCAAGCACCTTGAGCTGGAGTTCAGGATCAATGTTGCCAAGGCAGACAAACTCGGCATTGCGGTACTGTGCTGGTACATCAGGGTCAAAATCTGCAAAAACGTTCAATTGGGTGTCGAGCGTGTCGCGGGTGTTCATATCGTAGTGGTAACGGCCAGCCCAGCGGAATGTTTTACCATCCTCAATTTTCTGAATTCCTTTGGTGTCGATATTTTTAGAGTGCAGCAGATCGAAATGCTGCTGCTCAAAGTCGGAACCAACCACGCCGACCATCTGAATATTGCTGGTGAAATAGCTGGCTGAAAGGGCAATGTAGGTCGAAGAACCGCCAAGGGTATTGTCGGAACGACCAAAAGGGGTTTCGATATCATCAAAGGCAAGAGAGCCGACAATGAGAATAGACATAGCTGTAATAATATTTGATTAATGAAGTTATGGTAATTCAAAAAGCATACACTCGCCGGGTTTGCAGCTCAACTCAAGCCGATGATTGTTGATCGTGTAAGGTTGTTCGCTGATGAGCTCTCGCAGCTCGCAGTTTTCCATGCTGAACTCCAGAACGCCGGTTTTAGTGTCGTACAGATTGCTGTTGCCGACGAAGAGCAACGATCGTCCGGCAACGTTTCGCATCACAGCAAACAGGTCGGGCTCGCTGACGTAGGGGATGGACATTGAACCAGCATCACCGCAGAGGACGAGGTCAATGTACCGTGCTCTTATCTCCAGAACTCTCCTGATATAGTTGTTTAGCGGTACTTGATCGTTGCTCTTTTCCCAGTCGTAAGCAAAGGCGCTGAAGAGTGGCAGTTTTTCGGGTGGATACGTTGCACGATCTTCGTCCGTGAAGTTGAGACCGAGGTTAACCGGATACCATTCGCACAGCTCCAATCCCGATTGCAGGAATGGAATGGCAGGAAGTATAGCGCTGAGTGTAAAAATAAAGGTTGAGTGATTTCGTCCAGCCGTTTGGCGTGGATAACGGAAGCAGACGCGCGGCGTGTTGTGATTCTCGCCCGTACCGAAAAATGGCAACGCCACGCCAGTTCGGTTCAGATGATTCAGCAACCCTCTGATAAAGACGATATCGTGCACAACGAATGGCAAAGAGCCGAGGACGGCATTAAATCCCTCTTCACGAATCTCTGGCGATGGATTAAAGTTCTCATCCCAGAACGCAAAATCAGGCCTGTTTTCACGAGCTTTGCGCACAATCGTCTGTTTCAAGAGCGTTGGCAGCGCATGGCCCATATCAATCATTGCGCCATCAATCTGATACTCCTCTTGATAATAAGGGATAATTGCAGCAATCTCATCCCAAAGGCTCTTGTTGAAGGTGTCGGGATTGTTGAGCGCGTTGTCATACATTCTTATCGTATTGTAAGCAATGTAGTTAAACGACTCATGCGTGTGCATTTTCAAATAGGTGACATCGCTCCAAGCTGGCTGACGATCGTCAGGTGGCCAGTCGGAAAAAGCGCTTGCTATGCGGCACGGCGTGCCATCCGTTGCTGTGCCAATCAATGCGCCATGTTCGTTATGCACGCTTATCGGTTGGGGGGCGAATTGATTCTGGTACTCGAATGATGGCGCTGGTAAATGGTCAAGCTCTCGACGATCAACTACCTCATAAATTCGGTTCAGCGTATCCCGTTCAAACTGAGGTGCGCCGTAATGCCGCGTCTGTTCATTATCCTTCAACCAGTAAAACCAATCAGAATGGTCGGTTATCCAGCTACTGTCAATCGAGGTTGTTCTGAACACGAACTCCAGGACAACGCGCATTCCAAGCAGATGCGCCGCTTCAACAAACGCTTTCAGCAATATTTCTGGTGAAAGTCCAAGCGCTGGTTCATTCAGCAGAGGATCAAGCTTGCGCGGATTTTTTATAGCATAAGGGGAGCCGAGGGAGCCTTTACGAGCCTCCATGCCTATTTCGGTGATTGGCAGAAGATAGAGTGTATTGGCGCCAAGCTTTTTAATATATGGCAGCAATGCAATGGCTTTAAGCAGCGTGCCAGTTTCCCGAAAACCGGAGTCGAGTGGCGTGGTATCAATGGTGCCATCACCATTATGGTCAAAAGCTGTTGTAAGGCGTATGAAGAGATTATACACCACAGCGTTGTTTCGCCAATCGCCAGAGCTGATTTCTGCTCTTCTGCTTTTCCGTTCGCTGATAATGGATTCAATAATGTCGCTGAAATAGTCAGCAGCGTTCACCTCTTCAGCGCCCGTTGCGCTGCTTTTCCATAGCGTCGGTACTCGGTAGCGTTGTTCGGAAAGGTGTTCAGGCAAGTTGTTCAAAGCCTGAAGAAGCATTTCAAGATGAGGAGTCTGCAACGTGGTATTCGGTTTTTGAGAGCCAAACATGTTGGCAAAAGATAACTGATTATGAGAGTGGAATGTACTAAATTAGCGTCCACTCTATGAAACAGAATATAACCTGTCTTGATGAAAAATATTCGGATAAGCATTGAATATGATGGCACCTCTTTTGCTGGCTGGCAGCGTCAATCTCGCGGGATTATAACGGTGCAGGGGACGATTGAGCAAGCGCTTGGCAAAATTTTGCAGGAGACTGTAACGCTTGCAGCGGCAGGCAGAACAGATAAAGGCGTTCATGCCCGAGAGCAGGTTGCCAATTTTGCTACGCACTCTTTGCTCGAACCCGCACGCATTGTTCATTCGCTTAATTCGCTGTTACCGCAAACGATTCGCGTCACCAATCCGCTCGAATTTCCCCTCGATTTCCATGCTCGGCATAGTGCCCGAGAGCGAAGTTATCGCTACTTTTTGCTTGAACAGCCCTCTGCCATTTATGGGCGTTTTGCCGGTTGTTCCGGTGGTGCGCTTGATCTTTCGACGATGCGTCGTTTCGCAGCCCTGCTGCAAGGTACTCATGATTTCTCAGCCTTTTCAAAAGAGGATCGCAATAATCCAGGGCGAATGTGTACTGTCCATCATTGCGATTGGTATCGCGACCATCGATTTCTGGTGTTTCAGATTTCAGCAAACCGTTTTTTACGAAGCATGGTGCGCTATCTTGTTGATGCTATGATCAAAGCTGGTAAGGGTTTATTGAGCGTTGATGAATTTCGTTGTATGCTGGAAACGGGTATTCCGACAGTGCAACTGAATCCAGCCCTGCCCAATGGACTTTTTCTCTGGAATGTCCGCTATTGACCTTAGAAAAACTCTTCGATGTGTATATTAACCCTTTGCAGACGATTGTTCGTTTTTGTGGCTTATATGCTTGATTGGCCGCAATGGTGTAATACTGTAATATTCTCTATCGTATTGTAATAGTCCTGAACTGTTTTTATGTTAACAACTCCATTTCTAATTAACTAGTGGCTTGTGAACACTCCTCATTTAAAGACGATTTTCAAAATATTTACTGTAGCATTTTTTGCTGTTCAGTTATTGGCGTCACCAGTATTTGCTGTAGAGTTGCCTTCTGATAAAGGTTTAATTGCTAAATCCACGGTTTCCGATATTCTTGACAGCCTTGTTAATGCAACCTATTTCAAAGACGAATATTTTAACGCTCCATCAACAGCGGCGAATAAATTTGGATTTCCATCAAATTTTGTTCCACAGTATAATGATTCTACCTATGCAGCACGTATTGCAACGCTGAACAGCAAAACGCCGATTGGCTTTGTTTATAATAATCAGGTTAAGGGTTTCATACGCACCTATGTGGTTGAGCGCAGGAGTATGACCGCAAAGATGCTGGGATTGTCCAAAATCTATTTTCCTCTCTTTGAGGAGAAGCTTGATGATGCGAATGTTCCTCTTGAAATGAAGTATCTCGCCATTGTTGAGTCAGGTTTGAACCCCACCGCAGTCTCTCCGGCAGGGGCAAAAGGGTTGTGGCAGTTTATGTACGGCACCGGTAAAATGTACGGTCTAGAATCAACCTCATTTGTTGAAGATCGTTACGATCCCTACAAAGCGACGGTAGCGGCAAGCCGACATCTCAAAGATCTTTACAATATTTACGGCGACTGGTTACTCGCTCTTGCTGCCTATAACTGTGGTCCCGGTAACGTCAACAAAGCGATAAGAAAAGCTGGCGGCGTTAAAGATTACTGGGCAATCTGGGACTATCTTCCTGCTGAAACGCGAGGATATGTGCCTGCTTTTATTGCAGTTAATTATATCATGAGCTATTACCAGGAGCATAACATCCGTCCCGTTGAGCCGGGTTATCTCTACCACGATATTGATACGCTGCGTATTTCCCGTTCACTGGCGTTTGAACAGTTAACCGCAACCATTGGAGTGCCTGCTGCAGATCTTCAATTTCTTAATCCGCAATACAAACTTGGCATTATGCCTCCAGCCGTTGGTGCTGCCAATATTCTGCGTATTCCCAAAAAATATGTAGCACCATTTCAACAGCGTGAAAATGAGATTTATGCTTACAAGTCCGCCAAAACCATCGAACGAGAAGAGTTGCTTGCTCGGATGAATAATAAGCGCGAAGCTTCAGTTTCTCAGAATTCCGATAATAAGGCTGAAAAAACGCACGTTGTTGTTGAGGGTGAAACGCTTGGCTCCATTGCGCGTTTATACCGTGTTTATATCAGCCAGCTTATTGCATGGAATAACCTGAAAGATCCTGATGTAACGCCTGGTCAAAAGCTTATTGTGTTTGGTGGAGCTGAAAAAGAGGTTGTTGTGTCATCGGATGAGCCATCGGTCAAAAAGGTGATACAGCGCTATAAGGTGAGGCGAAAAGAGACACTTTTTTCTATTGCCAAACAGTATGGCATGAGCGTTGAACGTCTTGCAGCACTCAACAATTTAGGCAAAAACAAATCTCTTGTTACGGGCAGTCGTATCAAGGTTGAAAAAATGGTGACCGTCAAGGAAAAACAGTCACTGTCGAAGAAGACCTCGTATGGAACAAAAAAATCGAAAGCAAAAAAATCAAAACGCGCACGTTCATCTCGGAGCCGCCGAAGATAAATGATGTGAGATTATCGGGTTTTCACTGGAATCGTTTTCATATTTCAAATTAAAGGATAATTATTATTATCTTGAGAAATATCGATAGCTTTGATTTCAATAATTTTTTAAATGAGCAATCATTAAACGTATGCGTAATATCATTTTTACCGGAAAAGGTGGAGTTGGTAAAACCTCTATTGCTGCTGCAACAGCACTCAAAGCAGCAGATATGGGGTATAAGACTCTTATTATGTCCACCGATCCGGCACACAGTCTGGGTGACTCGCTCGATGTCAAGTTAGGGCCTTCACCTGTAAAAATTGCTGAAAATCTTTGGGGGCAGGAGGTCAGTGTTTTTGGTGATCTCAATCTGAACTGGGATGTTGTAAGAGAGCATTTCGCTCATTTGATGGAAGCACGTGGTATTGAGGGTGTCTATGCTGAAGAGATGGGCGTGCTGCCAGGCATGGAAGAGCTTTTCTCGTTGTCATATATAAAACGTTATAACGAGCAGAATGAGTACGATTTGCTTGTGGTTGACTGTGCACCTACCGGCGAAACGCTTCGCCTTCTCTCTTTGCCTGAAACATTCGGCTGGTTTATCAAAATGATTCGCAATGTCGAAAAATTCATGGTAAAACCGGTTATCAGGCCTCTTGCAAAAAAAGTGAACAAAATAAACGATTTTGTTGCTCCTGTTGAGGTGTACGAAAAAGTTGACAATCTCTTCTCCTCAACTGAAGGTATTATCGATCTGCTTGCCGATGGTTCCAAGACCACCATGCGTCTTGTTATGAACCCTGAGAAGATGGTTATCAAAGAGTCAATGCGTGCGTTGACCTATTTGAACCTCTATGGTATTACGGTTGATAGAATTACCATTAACCGCGTTATGCCTGATCAGAGTCCTGATCCATATTTCCAGAAATGGCGTGGAATTCAGCAGAAATATATCGAGCAGATCAGCGAAGCTTTTGCTCCTATTCCGATTGCTGAAGTGCCGTTGTTTGATGATGAGGTTGTTGGTTTGGCAATGCTTCGCAGAGTTGGTGCGAAGGTTTACGAAAATTCTAACCCACTCGACGTCTTCTTTACAGAAAACCCGATTGATATTTCAAAGGTTTCTGACGGTCATTATAAGGTACGTGTCAGATTGCCATTTATGGAGAATATGGGTCTTGAACCAAAAATTCTCAAGCTTGGTGATGATCTTACTATCCGTATCGGTGACTACCAGAAGATTGTTGCTCTGCCAATTTTTCTTGCTGGAATGGAGTCAACCGGCGCCTCTTATGAAGATAAGTGGCTCAGTGTTGATTTCGAAAAAGCAGCAAAGTAAGTTCTCAGCTTACGTCTGACGTTGTTCTAATAAAAAAACCTGCTCACAAGGCAGGTTTTTTTATTCTCTCTTTTTATCGCTTTACAGCGTTACAAGGTGGGCAACTTCAACGCCATTTACCTCTCTGACGTCATCGAGCAGCTTCTGCGACACCTCTCCATCCACCACAATTGCTGTCATCGCCAACGCGGTTGTTTCATCTCGCGAAAGTGCTACGTATGCTATGTTCAAATTGTGCTGGAGCATGAGCTGGGTGACATTAGCAATAACGCCCGGCTGGTCAATATTATTGTAAATGAGAATATTGCCTTCGGGTTTGAATTCCACGAGGAACTGGTCGATCATGACAACACGAAGCTCTTTATCGCCAAAGAGTGTTCCACCAATCATCCGTTTGGTGTGCTCATTTTCAAGCTCGATGCGAATAAGGTTGGTATAGTCGCGGTTTTCCTTCTCGAACTTCTGAGTCAGTGTAATACCGCACTCTTTTGCCATGCTTAATGCGTTAATATAGTTGGTCTTCTCTTTTTGCGTGGTATCAAGAAATCCTTTAAGCGCTGCTGCTGTAATGACTTCACTCAAGGTGTGCAGAAATTCACCGGAGGTTCTTACGGTCATTTTATGAGCATTGGGTGGTGCCATTTGTGCTATGACGGCACCAAGCTTTTCGGCAAGATTGAGGTAAGTGTGCACCCCAGGTGCTTGCGCAAGTTCAGCGGCAGAGGCATTAACGGCGCCTGCCAGTTTCCCACACTTTTTCCATTCTACAATTTGCTCTGCAATTTGAATCGCCACTTTTTCCTGTGCTTCAACCGTTGATGCAGCAATATGCGGTGTAGCAATAACCTGCTCAAGTTTCAGTAACGGATGGTTCGGATTGACTGGTTCAGTTTCAAACACATCGAGTGCGACAGCGGCAACTTTGCCGGAAATGATAGCTTCAGCAAGGTCAGCTTCATTAATAATTCCACCTCTTGCGCAGTTGACGATGATGACACCCTCTTTCATCAGCTCAAATGTCTCTTTGGCAATTAAATTGCGAGTCGATTCGTTTAGTGAGGAGTGGATGGTGATGAAGTCGGCATGGATAAAATTTTCATGGAGAGGCAGCAGCTCAATATGAAGTTGTGCAGCGTATTCATCGGGAATCATTGGGTCGTAAGCAATCGTTTTCATGCCAAATGCCTGCATACGCAAGGCAACTTCGCGCCCGATTTTTCCAAGCCCGATGATTGAGAGCGTTTTTCCCTCAAGCTCAACGCCGGTGAATTGTTTTTTATTCCAGTGCCCAAGTTTCAGGTCAGCCGTAGCCTGCGGAATGCGGCGTGCTGCTGAAAGCATCATGGCGCAAGCGTGTTCGGCAGCAGAAATTGTGTTTCCGCCAGGGGTATTCATCACAATAGCGCCTTTACGTGTGGCAGCCTCAATATCGATATTGTCAACGCCAGCGCCAGCTCTCCCGATCAGCTTGAGCTTTGTGCCATGCTCCAGAATGTTGGCAGTTGCTTTGGTTGCACTTCTGACAATTAAGATGTCAAAATCGCCGATGATCTCTTGAAGCTCTTCTTTGCTTATTTTTGCCCGTTCGGTTACATCAAAACCATTTTTGGTGAGTATTTGGCCGCATTGAGAATCAACGCCGTCTGTGATCAGTACCTTCATCTTTTGTGTATTGATTATTGGATAGTCTGTAAGTGCTCTATATAGTCATATATGCGCATGAATACAATCAAATTTATAGCCGTCATTTGCGCCATTCCATCATCATTTGTTATGAATTGTGGTGGCATCTCCTTGCATTACGTATATGTTGAGGTTTTTTTTATCTTACAAACTATAATTTTTATTGATGTTATTCTTGTTATAAAATTGATGGAACAGTTACATGATTTAAGAGTTTCACGGATTATTCGTTTACCCTCACCAGGCGAGTTAAAAGCCGCACTGCCGGTGGATGAACGAGTTGCCAGTACAGTGACGGGCAGTCGCCGTGAAGTTGAACATATTTTAAGTGGTCAGGATAAACGATTATTGGTGATTGTCGGTCCTTGCTCGATCCATGATGTTGATTCAGCTCGTGAGTATGCTGATAAACTTGCGGTGTTGCGCACTGAGCTGCAGCACGAGTTCTGTATTATGATGCGGGTCTATTTTGAAAAACCGCGTACAACCGTTGGATGGAAAGGCTTTATCAACGATCCACATCTTGACGATACTTACGATATTGAACATGGTTTGCTTCATGCGCGTAAACTGCTGATTGAGATTAATGAGCTGGGTTTACCGGCGGCAACGGAGTTTCTGGATCCTATTTCGCCGCAATATGTGGCTGATGTGGTGAGCTGGGCAGCAATTGGTGCACGGACGATTGAGTCGCAGACGCACCGTCAAATGGCCAGCGGACTCTCCATGCCGGTTGGGTTCAAGAATTCAACCGATGGTCGTCTTGGCGTGGCGGTTGATGCCATTCGTTCAGCAATGCACCCGCACAGTTTTCTTGGCATTGATCAAGATGGTTATAGCAGTGCCGTGACCACGAAAGGTAATCCTTTCGGGCACCTTGTGTTGCGCGGCGGACCAAAGCCCAATTATGATGCTGAGAGTATTGCTGCAGCCGAGGCATTGCTTGCTAAAGCAGGTTTGCAGCAGTCGCTGCTGGTCGATTGCAGCCATGCTAATTCGGGCAAAAAGCATGAACAACAGGTTTCGGTGTGGAATAATGTTTTAGAACAGAAAGTTGCGGGTAATAAAAGCATTGCAGGCGTGATGATTGAGAGTAATCTCTATTGTGGCAATCAGCCATTTCCTGAAGATCGCGATAAACTGATGTATGGTGTCTCAATCACTGATGAGTGTCTTTCATGGGAAGAGACCGAGCGTATGCTTCGTGAAGGGGCGTCAGTGATGCGTCAGGTTATTCAATAATTTTTTTGTCGGGCAAAAAAACATCGTCTCCAACTATTTCTTCTTGAATGTTCACCGTTTATAAGACGTTTAATTTTCGATAATAATGGCTATTGAAATTCGGCAAGTCCGCAATAATAAAGAGAAAAAAGAGTTTATCACCTTTGCGTGGAAAATCTATCGTAAAGATCCGGAACTCAATAAATATTGGGTTCCGCCGGTTATTGATGATTACATGAAAACCCTTGATACTAAGGTGTTTCCTTTGTATCAACATGCTGAACTGGCAATGTTTACTGCTTGGAAAGATGGCGTTATGGCGGGGACTATTGCGGCTGTTCAGAACCGTCGTCATAACGAGGTGCATGAGGATAAAGTTGGCTTCTGGGGCTTTTTTGAGTGCATTAATGATCAGCAGGTGGCGAATGCTCTTTTTGAAGCTGCTGGCGGATGGCTGAAAAAGCGAGGGCTTAACGCCATGCGTGGTCCTGTAAGTCCATCCATGAACGATCAGTGCGGCATGTTGACCAAGGGATATGATAGTTCGCCGGTCTTTCTCATGCTTTATAATCCCCCATATTACAACGATCTTGTGCTGAAAAGCGGTCATCGTATCGGGCAGGAGCTGCTTGCGTGGTATATCGATCAGGAGAGTATCGACATTGAGCGTCTGCGCCGGATAGCAGAGCATGTCAAGAAGCGGGAAGGGTTGACGATACGTACCATGAACATGAAGGATTTTGACCGTGAAGTTGATCGTATGAGGGAGATCTATAACAAGGCATGGGAGAAAAACTGGGGTTTTGTGCCCATGACCGACAAGGAGTTCTATTTTTTAGGCAAAAGTCTGAAACCTCTTGCAAATCCTCATTATATCTACTTTGTGGAGGATCGTGATAAGCGTACCGTTGGATTTTCGCTCTCGCTTCCCGATGTTAATCAGGCGCTGAAACATGTGAATGGCAATCCTTTTTCACCTTTTGGTCTGCTGAAATACCTCTGGTATAGCCGCAAAATTACCATGGTGCGCACCATCGTGATGGGTGTACTGCCTGAGTATCGTAACAAGGGGGTGGATAGCATTATGAATGCTCAAATTGCCGATTATGGTGGCAAACATGGGGTTCATGCGAGTGAGATGAGCTGGATACTTAAAGCAAATGAGGCAATGAGCAAGCTTGCGAAGGTGATTGGTGGAACTCCCTATAAAGAGTATGTGATTTACGAAATGGATCTGTAGGGTTTTAAGGTTATTTTTTAGGTTGGAAACAAAAAGAGGCTGTTATCAACAGCCTCTTTTTGTTTGTTATAACGGGAGTTTTGATTAGAACGATGCCATAAAGACAAGACTTGATTTTTCAGTGTCAGGGTTGTAAACACATGCAGCGGTATAACGATCTTTTGAAACCGAAATGCTAGTGTTTACCAAAGCAAATTTATCGTTTTCTTTGTCGCCATAGACATTTTCATTGCCCATGCCAAGAACCGCTTTAGCGGTATAACCATCTTTGTCATAGAACTTATAACCAGCTTCGCAGTACTTGGCATTATTCGTGTCCAAGCCTGCAATATTCATTGCTGCAAGCAGGCTGACGTTATCTTTTGCATAAGCAACACTTAACTCAACAATATTTGCACTATCATTGCTGAAATCGAAGGTTCTTGAATTTTTCGTTGTTGTATAATAATCGGTTAATGTTACACTAAAATCTCCAGCCGGTACGGTAACATAAACGTCGGTTTCTTTGTATCTATTTAAATCATTAATTCCAGCGCTTTCGCTAATTGCATAAGAGCCCCATGCACCAAGAGTAACACCAGTTTTTGGGCAGGTGTAAGAGAGTGCGGGTTGAATTGCTGGTGAATTATCATTTTCAACACCTCTCCATACGTAGCTGCTGACAACATCAGCACCGAGTTTAAAGTCTGCTGCTTGGGCTGTTCCACCGAATCCGGCTACAAGCGCAACGGAGAGGCTTAACAATTTTACTGTTTTTTTCATAAGTGTGTGTTCCGTATTAATGATGATTAAAAATGCGAGAATGTTACTTTTCTGTTAAAAAACTCATCTTCAATATAAAAAACCGATAAAATTATTCAAAAGTGAAATTTTTTAAGGTTTGGGTTCTTTTTTCCCTTAAAAATTTATAACAATTGCGTCATTTTTTTGTTTCGTTCGGTATTACTTTTGTTGTCGATTGAGCTGAATTCTCTTGGATTGAGGTTATTCTATGGTGCATGTTACTCTTACATTGCCGAGCCGATATTCGGAATATGAGCGATTGCAAGCTTTTGTAGCAGCCTTTATCGATTGCCAGCGGTACAGCCAGGCGTTTGTTGATGGCGTGCAGTTGAGCATGAAAGAGGCGTTTGTTAATGCGGTTAAGCATGGTAATAAAGAGCAGGAGGCGTTGAGCGTTACCTGTTCATTGACGATGAAGGATGATCGGTTGCTGGTTTCCATTCGCGATTGTGGTGAAGGGTTCAACCTTGATGCGCTGCCCAATCCATGTGAGCCTGAGCATCTGCAGAAACTCTCTGGACGCGGCATTGCCATCATCCGCAGCCTTACGGAAATCGTCATGCTGGAGCGTGATAGCGATGGTTCTACCCTCACGATGCGTTATATTCCATTCTAAGTATTTCTCTCACTTGAATTCTCATTTGGTCTCGCTTGCGTAAGCGTTATGGTGAGTGAAAAGAGGTGCTTTTGCTTTTTCAGTTGTTCTCGTAACGTTCGGTTTAACACACGTAAAACAGGTAACTAAAAGATTATGGAGTTGTCACAAAGTGCGGCGTGGCGCTCGCTTCAGGCGCATAAGCTTGAGGTTGAAGCGGTGCAGATGCGGGAGATGTTTGTTGAGGATAAGAGTCGGTTTGAGCGTTTTTCGATTCAATCAGATGGATTGCTATTTGACTATTCAAAAAATCGGATTACGCCGCGAACGATGGAGTTGCTGCTTGAGCTTGCTCGTGAGGCTGAGCTTGAGAAGAAGCGCGATGCCATGTTTGCAGGCGAGGCTATCAATTTGACGGAGCGGCGTTCAGTGCTGCATACAGCGCTTCGTCGTCCGGCAGGCTACACGTTGCAGATTGATGGGCTTGACCTTTCGACCGAGATTGCTGACGTGCTTGCTCAAATGAAAGATTGTTGCGAACGCGTTATTTCTGGTGCATGGACGGGATATACCGGAAAGCGGATGACCGATGTGGTTAATATCGGGATTGGAGGCTCTGATCTCGGTCCTTATATGGTAACGGAGGCGCTTCGCCCTTTTGCTCACGGTCAGCTTCAAGTGCATTTTGTCTCGAATATTGATGGTACGCACATCAGCGAAACGCTGAAAAAGCTCAATCCTGAAACCACGCTTTTTATTGTTGCATCCAAAACCTTTACGACGCAAGAGACCCTCACCAATGCCATGACCGCTCGAGAGTGGTTTTTGAATCATGCCCAGGAAGCTTCGCATATTGCCAGCCATTTCGTGGCTGTTTCAACCAACCGTGCAAAGGTGGTTGAGTTTGGTATTGATGAAGCAAACATGTTCCGTTTCTGGGATTGGGTTGGCGGGCGCTACTCACTCTGGTCATCTATCGGCCTCTCTATTGCGCTTTTTCTTGGTTTCGACCATTTTCAGGCGTTGCTTAATGGCGCTTATGCTATGGATCAGCATTTTTGCAATGAGCCGCTTGAGCGGAATATTCCCGTGCTGATGGCGCTTCTCGGTATCTGGTACAACAATTTTTTCGCCTGTTCATCGCACGCTGTTATTCCTTACGATCAATATCTGCAACGATTTCCAGCATATCTTCAGCAGCTCGATATGGAGAGCAACGGCAAGCGCGTCACCTGTCAAGGTGAGGTTGTAACCCATGCCACCGGACCGGTGATTTGGGGTGAACCAGGCACAAATTCGCAGCACGCTTTTTTCCAGCTTATGCACCAGGGCACGGAAGTTATTCCAGCCGATTTTATTGTGCCGCTCAAAACGCAGAATCCAGCAGGGGAGCACCACGACATTCTGCTCGCTAACTGTTTTGCGCAGACCGAAGCGTTGATGAAGGGTAAAAATGAGCAGGAGGTGCGTCAGGAGCTTACTGCGGCTGGTTGCCCTGAAGCTGAACTCAACATGTTGCTTCTCCATAAGGTGTTTCCGGGCAATCGCCCCACGAACACCATTCTGCTCGATGAGCTGACTCCCTTGACGCTTGGGAGCCTCATTGCTCTTTATGAGCATAAGGTATTTGTGCAGGGGATTATCTGGCAGATCAACTCATTCGATCAGTGGGGCGTAGAGCTTGGCAAACAGCTTGCTAAAGTTATTCTGCCTGAAATTCAAGGTGCAGAGAGCGTTGCAACGCACGATAGTTCCACCAATGCGCTGATTAATGCGTACAGAAATTTCCGTGCCAAAAGTACGAGCGTTAAACAGGTGCAACTCTCGTTCTTTGATTGAGGATTGAGTGAGATTGAGTGCAACGTGCCGTCGCTGATGCGTGCTGGTGTTGCATGGTGATTGTTCTATTTCAGAAGAGAGTGATATAACGTTAACGTGAAAATGTCGTGCTGATTTTAACAATATCAGCACGACATTTTTGTTTCTCGCTTGTCGCTGCACAACGTCTCGTTTCGTGATTACGGCTTGAAAATAACGTCGCAATCAGGATGCAGGTCAATAAAACTATCCAATTCATCTTCAGGAATTGTTCCCGCCGAAAGCTCCAGTTTTTCGAGTTGTTCAAGCTGCATGATCGGGCTGATTGAGGTGACGCTGGTATTGGATATATCAAGCTCCTCAAGGTTTATCAGCTCTTCCAACCCCTCAAGGGAGAGGAGCGGTGTGTTGGCAATGTTCAGCTCGCGAAGCTCAGTGAGTTTTCGCAATCCCTCAACGCTCGTTATGGCTGTTTTGCTGCACCGCAGATATTCAAGATTGATCAGCCCCGAAAGCGCTGTAACATCACTGATGTCGGAGTTGTTAATGCCAAGTTCAATGAGATTTTGAAGATGAGCAATTGGCTCAAGGGAGGTAACACCAGTTTTATAGCAGCTCAGTTTTTCAAGTTTCACCAGCTCTTTGAGTGGCGAAAGATCGGTAATCATGGTTTCGGAGCAATAGAGCTCTTCAAGATTATGGAGTTTGCTGATTGGTTCAAGCGAATTGATGTCAGTGCTCGATATCCACAGCAGTTTCAAGCTGGTAAGGTGCCGCAGCGCTTCAAGCGACGAAAAATCGCAGTCGAAGGCGTAGAGCCGTTGCAGGTGTTTGAGGTGCATGAGCGGTTCAAGATCTTCCACAGGCGACTCATCACAACGGAGTTGCTGGAGCTTTTCAAGTATCCTGACCGGTAAAAGGTTATGGATTCTACGGTTATCGCAACGAAGGCTGGTGATGTGAAAAAAAGTCAGCAGCTCCTGCTCAGACGGTTCCCGTCCGACTTTAAGCGTGGCGGTCACAATCTCTTTCCACTCAGGGCTGAGGCAGCTCCACCATTTTTTTCGTGCAGCATTGTCGCGTAGCAGCTCCGTTCTCGACACTTTGCCAAGATATTCCAGCTCCTCTGCACGGTATCTGGTGGTTTTTGGGCAGTGCGCTTCGTGATGTGGAAGTGGAGCGCATTGTTCGGGTGATATATTAAGCTTTTCCGTAAGGCAGCGTGTGTACCACTCCGCTTTTTTATCATCAATATTGTGCTGATGAGATTCCGGAGTCTCCTTATCAAGCGAAGAAATTTCTTCAAAAATATCATGTCCGCAACGTGGGCAAACAGCGTTGTTCACAGTGAGAGGATAGCCACAAATCGGGCATTGATTATAGATTTTTTGCTCCAAAATGCTAATGGTCTTTAATTTCACTGAAGAAAACAGGATGGTATATTTTTAAAAAATAAGAAAAAAAGCGTTACCAGCATAAAGGGCAATATGAAAATCCTGATAAAGTTAAATCACTTTGGCTGAGGCTTGAAATCCTTATGGATGAGATGGGCTAATGGATAAACTTTTAACCAGAAGTATTTGTTAAAAATAAAAGAAGATAATTGATGTTTCGATTGAAAAATTGTCATGTGAGGGAGTGCCTTGTAATCAGGGAAATGAGGGATAAATAGCCGGAGGTTGTGTTATGGTTGAGCGTTCTTTACAGGAAAGTGCAGTTGTTAGATCCGAGAAGGAGTTATTGCTTGAACTGTCACCGGAAGAGTGGTTGTTGAGGCGAAAGGGTTTTCGTAACAGCGTCAACAGCATACAGGTTAATGAGACCCTTTTGACCATTGGAAACGGCTATCTCAATATTCGGGGAAGCCTTGAGGAGCTGCCAGCAGGAAATTCTGCCGGCATGTACCTGAGCGGGATTTATGATCAATCCGAAGCCGATGTTGAGGAGCTGGTTAAATGCCCTATGTGGACTGATGTTTCAGTATGGCGCGAGGGGTATAAATTCTGTATGCCGATCTGCAAAATACTCAAGCATGAGCAGATTCTTGATATGAAAAAAGGTGCGCTGCACCGTATCACCACCTTTAAGGACCCTGATGGAAAGATTCTGACGCTTGAAACGGTGCGACTTGTCTTCATGCACAACGTGCATCTTGGTTATATGATGGTAAAGGTCACTCCGAGGAATTTTTCCGGTCCGATCCGTATCCTGAGCGGCCTGAATGGAGATGTCTGTAACAGAGGCTTTTTCCCGCGCGAAATGCTGAAGCATCTGCAGCTCGAAAGGATTGAGCGTGGTCGGGTTTTTATGTACCTCGAGATGAAGACCCGGGAACGGGGCATACGGATTTCGGAAGCGGCTTCATGGAAGCTGGTTTCGCCGTTATCGCAGCAGCAAATATGGGAACCGAGAATCTACGGCGACAAGTTTACCAGCGAAATTACTCTTGAGGTTCGCAAAGGGGAGAGCTATGTTTTTGAAAAACTCGCGGTTGTTACCACAAGCAGGGAGCTTCCTGCTGACGCGATGTTCAGGGGTTCAATCGGCAAGCTGAAATCTTTTGTGCGCAGCGGTGTTGTTGCTGAGATAACCGCCCATCTGGAAGCGTGGAATGAAAAATGGAAGCAGGCTGATATTGTCCTCAAAGGTGATGACAAGGCTCAACATGCGTTGCGTTATAATATCTATCAATTGTTGATCAATGCTCCTTCCCGTCCCGCCAGTATTGGAGCGAAATTCCTGAGTTCCGAAGGGTATCTTGGTCACGTCTTCTGGGATACCGAGATTTTTATCCTGCCATTTTTTATCTACAATTTTCCTGATGTTGCCCGCAACATGCTCTTGTATCGTTACAATACTCTTGACGGGGCAAAGAAAAACGCTCTGAAAATGGGATACAAAGGTGCTAAATATGCCTGGGAGTCGGCAACCACCGGAGAGGATGTTACCCCGAGATTTGCCTCCAAGCTTGAACGGACTATACGGTTAATCTATACCGGTACTGAGGAGGATCATATTGTTTCTGATGTAATCTATGGTGTTGAAAAGTATTTTCGTGTCACTGGTGACGTGAATTTCCTTATGGATTATGGGCTTGAAATGGTGTTTCTTACCGCCAGATTCTGGGCATCGCGGGTTGTTAAAGTGGCAGAGCATTACGAAATACGCTGCGTTATCGGTCCAGATGAGTTTCACGAGCATGTCAACAATAATGCGTATACAAATTTTATGGTGAAATGGCATCTCAGGTTTGCTGTGATGCTTTTTCGATATATCGGCAAGAATAATTTTGAATCTCTTCAAAAGCTTTCCGCCAAAATTGCACTTGACAATCATGAGATTGATTCCTGGATGGATATCAATCGGAACATCAAGCTATCCTATGACTCAGAGACCAAACTGTTTGAGCAGTTTGACGGCTATTTTTTACTAAAAGATTACACTATCAGCAATGTTGATCGTAAAGGTCATCCGGTGCTTCCCCGCGGCGTTCATTACCACAATATCCAGTCGACGCGCATTATTAAACAGGCTGATGTTCTTATTATGATGCTGCTTTTTCCTCAGGCCTTCAGCAATGATCAAAAAGTTACAAATTTTGACTATTACGAGAAGCGTACCGTGCACAAATCGTCATTGAGTCACTGTGTTCATGCTATGATGGGGCTTTCTGCCGGCAGGCGTACGAGGGCATATAATTATTTTATGAAGACAGCCCTCTTTGATCTGGAGAACTTGCATAAGAACACCGCGCTCGGTATTCATGCTGCAGCCGTTGGCGGTACTTGGCAGACTGCAATTTATGGTTTCGGTGGTTTTTCGATTAAGTCGGATCGACTGGTGCTGAAACCGTGGCTGCCGAAAAAATGGGAAAGTCTCTCGTTTTGTGTGCGCTGGGGCACGAAAATCGTTTATGTAACGGTTTATCACGAAAGGGTTTCGGTGCTGATACAATCAGAGGAGGAGCTTGTGCTGCCGCTGAGTCTGTACGGGAAAACCCATAAGATAGCGACAAACAAGCGACATGAGTTGCCCTATTGTGCTTCGTAACGCGGATAATAATGTCCTGAAAGTCTGCTTGCTGGTTGTGGTGGAAGAACCTCCAAAAAATATTCTATTTTGGTCATTGTAAAATGATGTGTCGGATGTTGTCGCCTACAGGTGCGTTCTGGTGTTGCATCATTCCTCCGCTATTAAAGGATTAAGGGTTGTTATCGTTATGGATTTTATACATTTACACACTCATACGCACTACTCGATGCAGAGTAGTCCGATTTTTCCGAATGAGTTGTTTGGCGCGGCGAAGCGGTTTGGCATGGAGAGTATTGCCGTCACCGATTATTGCGCCATGTTCAATATGCCGGAGCTGTTCAGCGAGGCAAAAAACGCTGGCATCAAGCTGATTATCGGGAGTGAGCTGCTGTTGCTTGAAGCTGATGCCCATCAACATCGTCGTGCACCCGTTGCGCCATCGCTGGTGTTGCTGGTGAAAAATGAGCTTGGTTACAAACATCTCTGCATTCTGTTGTCGCGTGCGGCGAAAGATGGCTTTGTCAACGGAATGCCACATTGCGAAAGTCGTTTGCTTGAAACCTATCACGATGGTCTTATCTGCCTTTCGGCTTACTCGTCGGGCAGAATTGGTCGTGCGCTGCTTGCTGGCGCAATTGATGAAGCTGAGCGCTTTACCGCTTACTATCAGGAGCTTTTTGGCGATAATTTCTATCTCGAACTCCAGCGCCACAATACTCCGTTTGATGACAAGCTTAACGAGCAGATTATTGCACTGGCTGAAAAATTTTCGGTTGAACTGGTTGCCACCAATAACGTGCACTATCTCGAACGAAACGATGCTGGTTGCTACAGGGCAATGGTTGCCAACCGGACGAAGGAGAAGCTCTCCAGCCAGAATCTGCTGGCGCTTGCGGGGAGTGATCACTCTCTGAAATCATCTGAGGAGATGAGTCGCCTCTTCAATGACGAGCATCATGAGTTGAGTAACACCGTGCTGATTGCTGAGAAATGTTCATTCAGCTTCAGCCACAAAGAGCCGGTTTTGCCGCATTTCCCGTTGCCGGAAGGGTTTGCTGATGAGTTCGCCTATCTTCGCCACTTAACGCTGGAGGGCGCAAAGGAGAAGTATGCCGATGCGGCGTCAGAGGGGATTACTGCTGAAGAGGTGAGCGCACGCATTGAGCTTGAGCTTGGTGTTATCGAAAAGATGGGATTCAGTTCCTACTTTCTTATTGTCAGCGATCTTATTGCCGCATCTCGGCGTCTTGGCTATTCGGTTGGCCCTGGCCGGGGATCGGCGGCAGGCAGTATTGTTGCCTATCTTACCGGAATCACAAGGATTGATCCGTTGAAGTATAAGCTGCTCTTCGAGCGATTTCTCAATCCCGAGCGCTTGTCAATGCCTGATATCGACATTGATTTTACCCCTGTCGGCAAGCAGAAGGTGCTCGAATACACAGTGGAAAAATATGGTACGGAGAGCGTTGCCAAGGTGATTGCCATTGGTACGTTTGGTGCTAAAGCGGCAATTCGTGATGCAGGTCGTGCGCTTGAAGTGCCACTTCCTTTGGTGGATAAGCTTGCCAAACTTGTGCCCACGAAGCCCGGTATCACGCTTGCAAAAGCGTTGAACGAAGCCAAGGAGCTGAAACAGTTTGCTGAAAGCACGCCGGAGTTGCGCGAGCTGATGGCTTCTGCCCAGGCGCTGGAGGGTCGGGCGCGCAACGTCTCCATGCATGCCGGCGCTGTGGTTATTACCGATGGAGCGCTTGAGGAGCAGGTTCCGCTCTACGTTTCCAACAAAATCGAGACGGAGGTGCGCAAGTTTGCCGATGAGTTTGATCTTGACGAACCGGAGCAGGTCAAGGGCAAAGCCGCCGATGGTGGTGATGAGAAGCAGGTGGTGACGCAGTTTGACAAGAACTGGATTGAAACTGCCGGTTTGCTCAAAATTGACTATCTCGGTCTCGAAACGCTGGCGGTGATTGATGAAACACTCCGCATGATCAAGCGTCGTCACAATCTTGATATCGAGCTTGAGAAGGTTCCCATGACCGACCGCAAGACGTTCAAGATTTTTCAGGAGGGGAAGATGGCTGGAATTTTCCAGTTCGAGTCATCCGGTATGCAGAGCTACATGACGCGCCTTCAGCCGACGCAGATTGGCGACATCATCGCCATGAGTGCGCTTTATCGTCCTGGTGCGCTCAATGCGCGGATTGATGAACGGCGCAATGCGGTGGATCTTTTTGTCGATCGCAAGCATGGCCGTGAGGCGATTGACTACATGCACCCGATGCTTGAGGAGATTCTGAAAGAGACGTATGGCGTTATTGTCTATCAAGAGCAGGTGATGCAGATTTCACAGGTTATGGGCGGCTTCTCACTCGCCAAAGCTGATAATCTGCGTAAGGCGATGGGCAAAAAGAAGCCTGAAATTATGGAGAAGTACAAAGCCGATTTTGTGCAGGGCGCTATTGCCAAAGGTGTGCACGATACGCTGGCAACTAGGGTTTTTGAGCTGATGGCGGAGTTTGCCGGTTACGGTTTCAACAAAAGCCATTCGGCAGCTTACGGTGTGCTTGCCTATTGGACGGGCTACCTCAAAGCTCATTACACCATTGAGTTTGTGACGGCTGTCCTCAACAGCGAAATTGGCGATATTGAGCGGATGAAGCATTTGACTGACGAGGCAAAAAGTTTCGGTATCGCCACGCTTCCACCGTCCATCAATAAAAGCGATGCGCTTTTCTCAGTTGAGGATGGCGCCGACGGTCGGGCCTACATCCGTGTTGGGCTGAGCGCCATCAAGCAGGTTGGCGGTGCAGCGAGAGCTGTTGTGACCTCAAGGATGCGTCGAAAACGTGATTTTGTTAACCTCTTTGATGTGGCGGTATCGGTTGATCTGCGCGTGATGAATCGCAAGGCGCTCGAATGCCTGATTCTTTCTGGTGCATTTGACGACATTGACAAACATCGCGCAAAGCTGCTTGCCAATGTGGACAAGGCGATAAAATTCGGGCAGATGCAGAATCGTTCGGTGACGCTTGGGCAGTGTGGGTTTTTTTCAGCCGAGGAGGGTACAGAGCTTGAAGAGGCGCACTATCCCGATCTTGATTCTGCTGAAATGATGCCTGAAGCGGAAAAGCTGCTTCATGAAAAGAAGCTGGTCGGTTTTTATCTCAGCCACCATCCGCTCGAGTCCTATCGTCGCGATTGGCAAGCATTTACTACATTGCAACTTGATGCCAAAGAGGTCGTACCATCAAAGCAGTATAAGGTGATTGGCGTTGTAGTGTCGGTGAAGCCCTATCAGGATCGAAAAGGGAAGCAGATGCTTTTTGGTGTTCTTGAGGATTTTACGGGCAAAGCCGATTTCACCATTTTTGCCAGTCTCTACGAGCAGTGCGGACATCTTATCAAGCCCGAAGAGGTGCTGATGCTGGTTGCCGAAGCTGAGGTGAGTGGGGGAATGCTCAAGCTGCTGGTGCGGGAGGTGGTGCCGATAAAAAAGGTAAGAAGCAGCTTAATCAAAAAAATTATTCTCAATATTGATGCGGATGATCAGATGCAGATCGATAAAC
>CAIQSY010000175.1 GCA_903874585.1 uncultured Chlorobiaceae bacterium
ATTGTTTCAAGATTAAGATTTTCAAGATTAAAGCTATTGACTGTACTTTTTTTTACTTTGAGTGTTAAAAAATCAGGAATAAAATAATTTGTTTTTTTGATTAGCTCAGTTAAGAAACGTGGCGTTCCTGTTTCAAACCAATAACTGTCAAACACATAATTGTTCTTAATAAAAAGCAGAATATCATAAGGATTATAGACTTTGTCCCCAAGAAAGTTATAGCCATTGTACCAGCGTTTAACCTCTTCCATATCAACACCTTCGAGATACGGCGCAAAAACGGTATCAACATCATGCTGGGTATAACCACAGACGTTGCCATAATCATGATTTAAGCTGATATCCTCGAGATTGTTCAAGCCGCTGAAGAGCGACACTTTTGAAAATTTGCTCACTCCGGTAAGAAAAGCGAAGCGTAGATACTCGTCGTTCTCCTTGATTTTTGTATAAAAGTCACGCATTCCATCCCGTATAACGAGAGCTTCTGGAATATTCTCAATATTATCAAGAATCGGCTTGTCATACTCGTCAATCAGAATAACAACCTTCTGTTGGTATTTCTTGAATGCTTTCTTGATTAATTCTGCAAAGCATTGATTTGGATCATCTTTTTCCTCACAAATAATATCGAGGCGCTCTTGATTATCTTTCAGAATATAAAAAAGGTTTTTGCGAAGGCTTTCCTTATCGCGTATTCCACCACTGAAACTTATTTTTATGACCGGATATTTTATATCCCACTTCCAGTGCTCATAAATTAGCAGCCCTTTGAAAAGTTCTTGATTTCCCGCAAAAATATTTTTCAGCGTATCGAGAAACAGGCTTTTTCCGAATCGCCGTGGACGCGATAGAAAGATATATTTAAACCTCTCAATCAAGCGCAGGGCAATCTCTGTTTTGTCGATGTAGAGATAATCCTCATTAATTATCTCGCTGAACGTCTGTATGCCTACTGGGAGGTTTTTCATAATGATGCTTGATAAATTATGGATTATAGATTTTGTATTTTTGATTGTTGTGCTTTACTGAGCACTTTCTTTGTCTGAATCAGGATTTTCAGGATTAAGGGATTGTAGGATTTTTTCATCAAATGTTTCTATGCTACAAAAATCTTACCATCCCTTAATCCTGAAAATCTTACGTCATTAATCTAAAATCAACAATTCAACATCCAAAATCAAATAACGTCGCCTTTGATGATGCCGATGAGATCGAGTTCGACATCGCTGTCAAGGGTGATGTCTATATCGGCAACAGACCAATCTACTGCTTTACGGCTCATATTTGATGAAAGTGCCTCTTCTTCGGAGACGAAAATCCACTCGATATCTGGTGCTGTGGCTATATGAGCTGCCATTTTTAAAATAGCAAGCGCATCGGTTGAGCGCACTCGGCCATCGTGGGTTACATCAGCCGCCAAGTACTGGTATGGGAGAATTGCACTGCCATCGGCATTTGGAGTAAGTCCAACGGCTATTTTAAGCGCGGCAAGGGCATCGGCTGAGGTAACTGCATCGTTAAGCGAGTTATACGCTCTATCAGCATGAACCGTGTAGGCGCTCTCTTGCAAATTAGTAAAGTGATAATTGCCAAGCTCATCGCTGACGGTATGCTGTGAGGTTATTGTAAATGGCGCGGCTTCGGTTGTACCTACAATACCGTCCACTAAGCTCAAGGTAAATGCAGTTGCATCGGTTGGTTGGGTAAGCGTTAACGTACCAAGCTTTACAATGCCTGCTGATAACGGGGCATCACTGCTTGCTGCATTGACTGAGAAAAATCCCTCATCTGCGTCATCAACAGAGAGCCAGCCATTAGGAAGCAGCGATTCCCACGACGCTACTGATCCTGCTTGCAGTTCAAGCTCAAAATCAAAGTTTTCAATGGTGCTCTGTGATGCGGTTTTCCAGATTTCAACAGTGGGGCTACCATCGGCGTGGAGTTCAATGTTTCTAAACTCGATGAGGTTGTTTGCTGTATCGGTATTGGTTGTAGCGACTGCCTGTACTGTTACGTCGTTGAGCAATGCGCCGGTTTTCCAGAAGGTGATGTTGCCGGTGAGGGTGTGATGGTTATCGAGAGGAGTAACAGCACCAGTTGCGGCACTTGTCATGCCTTCAGCCGTGCCGTGCCCGTCGTTATAGCTTGCCGTAACGCTGATAGCCTTGCCAAACTGCGTTTCGCCAAGCACCAACACATTACCCGTTCCACTGATAACGCTGCTATCAGCTTTCCATTGATACGTTATTGAACCAAGTCCGTCGGCATCCGCAAGCGTGTTGGTTGCAGTCAGCGTCTGCCCTTGCTGCGGTGTACCGCTGATGGTAACGCTGCCAGTCGGGGCATCGTTGACGTTGATGACGGCACCCGTTGCCGCACTCGCCACGCTTTCAGCCGTGTTGTGCCCGTCCATATAGCTTGCTGTAACGCTGATAGCCTTGCCAACCTGCGCTTCGCCAAGCACTAACGTATTGCCTGTTGCTCCGATAATATTCACATAGTTTGCCTGCCATTGATAGGTGATGGTGCCAAGTCCATCAACATCGGCAAGGGTATTCGTGACGCTCAACGTCTGATATTCTTCGACTGTGCCTGTGATGATGACTTCACCGGTTGGTTCATTCGTATCATTAACCAGCAAAGCCTTGACAGTATAACTTCCGGTTGAATCATCGCCCAGCTCAGAGGCTTCAAGATAAATCGTACCCGAGTTGGTTGCCACATAAGAGAAAGTTGCCAAATCCGAACCGTAGCCATGATCAATGATGTAGCCCGACGAGTTGTATAGGTAGAGGTAAGCCGTGTCCAGCGACCCGGTGCCAGAAGCG
>CAIQSY010000176.1 GCA_903874585.1 uncultured Chlorobiaceae bacterium
TCATGCATGACCGGAAAACCTGAACGAGTGGTGATGAGGCCAATGACGATCTGTGGCTGCATCGGCTTGTTGTCCTTGGAGAAGCCCGGCTTCTGAAAATCGTACTCCTTGAAGGATTCGAAGTACAGGGTGGTGACATCGTACAAGACCAGACTGAACTGTTCCTGCAACTCTCCTCGAGCTGTCTTGATGGCTGCGGCTTCTATCTCCTTTTGATGCTCCAACAGCTCCGGAAAGAGGCGATAGAGGGTTCGCTTCGCATAGGTGAACTCCAGAAGCTCCATCGTGCGCAACTTCGATGTCGGTTCGATGATGCGCATGAGTGACAAATCAAGATACAGTTCCGGCAAAGAGCCCAGCCCACATTTTCGGGCACAGGCGAGCAGCGCATTTCGGGCAAACTGATGGGTGATGCCAACGACGCTTGATTTGTCAAGAACCGACTTGAACAGTGATGATGAAAACGACGTATCAGTACCAGTATCGGCGAACAGGTTTGGCTGGCGGCAATGGGCTTCGACGTATTGTTTGGCCTCATCCAGCAACAATTCAAGCTCATGCTCGTCGTGGGCGCTACCAATATGCTTGAGAAAAGAACGCCCCGTTCCTTTATTCTGGACTACCTGTACGGCAGTTGCTCCGGATGCAGTTTGCACCTTTCTGATTTTTAAGTCCCCACGCATAGGGAGAAGATAGCATTAGTGCCAATACTCAGGAACTCGGAAATTTTAAATACAATAATATCAAGAACTTAATTTTCTTGGTCAGCGCTTTTTTAAATTTTGGCACAAGTCAGGAACCCACAAAGACTCAAGTTCTTCTCCACCCAAGTCATGAAGACCGGCTAAAAGATACTCCGCAAGTTCAGCTCTGGCTTTTACCGGTAAAGCCATAACCTCTCGCTTAATCGCTAATAAATTACTCATAATCAGTTATCAAAAATTCAACTGCCAAATACTCGTGCCTATGCTCAAATGAACGTGTATAAATTTATAACCAATTTTGATGATGCTTGACAACCTGCATGGCTAAACGGGAATTTCATCACAAAAAAACATCCCGCAACATTGCATTGCGGGATAAAAAACTACAATTAAACGAGTTATCCGATTGTCATCATCGTTTCACCCATGCCGACGGTGTCGCCTTTGGCGACCGTAATAGAGAGAATTTTTCCGGCACAAGGAGCCTTGACAGGGTTTTCCATTTTCATGGCTTCGATAACGGCAACTTCATCACCCTCTTTTACTTCATCACCAACTTTTACATCAAGTTTAAAGACGTTGCCGGGCATAACTGCCGGTACGGGCGTACCTGCTGAAACGGCTGGCGGTGCTGATGGTTCAGCGAGAGAAGCTGCCGGTTGGGGATTGATGGCTGACCCTTCCGCAAATGAGACCGTGTAGGGCGCACCATCAACAAAAACCGTGAAGTTCCCTGCCATCGAAATTACTTTTTGAGCCGACGATGGTGGTGCTGGGGTTGCCGCAGATGGCAGTTTTGAAAAGAGATCCGAAAGCCGGTGGTTCACCTCTTCCTGATGAATGTCGTGCTTGTGCGCTTCGTGGTAAGCGGCAATAACTTCAGCTCTTGGCGTTGCCTTGATTTCAACCGCAATGTCCGCTTTGTAGCGAATGCCGGTGGAACAATCTCCCTGAAGAAAAGCAATACCTTTTGCGCCACAAGTTGCAGCAATAAAAATATTTTCGTCCGTTTGCGGAAGGTTTGCCTTCTGGAGCAACGACTTGTTGTAAGCGACGCCAAGCTCTGGATTGCGATCGTTGATGTCGTGCACATCTTCAATCGTTGGAGCAAGACCGAGCTGTTCTGATGCGAGTCGTACGACCTCCTCATCAGGACGAGCAGGAGTCTGGCCAAAATAACCAAGCACCATTTTGCCATAACCATCGGTGATTTTCTTCCATTTCCCCTGAACCGTATTCGCAAATGCCTGCTGGAAATAGAACTGCGACACCGGCGTAACCGATGCACCAAAACCACCCTTCACCACCACTTCTCTCATGTTTTTGATCACTTCAGGAAAGAGGTGCAGCGTGTTATTGTCGCGCATCATCTGGGTATTCGCCGTAAGGGCTCCACCCGGCATTGGCGAAAAAGTGATAACAGGATTAACCGCTGTTGCTTCGGGAGGCATATAATATTTGTACATCTGCTCGGTGAACAACGCCTCAACTTCAAGATATTTTTCGTGATCAATGTCGAGCGTAAACTCAGTGCCTCGGAGTCGCTGCCACATGGTGAGAATATCAACTTCGGCAGTTCCTCCGCTGACCGGAGCCATTGAGAGATCAATAATGTCGGCACCACCCGTTATGGCCGCAAAGTTGCAGGCAACGCCCATTCCAGCAGTATCGTGGGTGTGGAACTCGATTTCGGTGCCTTCGGGCAGCATTTTTCTTGCACCCTTGATGGTTTCGTGAACAACGGCTGGCGTGGTTGTGCCCGAAGCGTCCTTGAAGGCGACGCTGTCGAAAGGAATTTGGGCATCAAGAATCTCTTTCAGCTTATCGAGGTAGAACTGCGGTGTATGGCAGTAGCTCTCTTTCAGTCCCGGAGGCAAGCCCATCAGCGCCACAACAACCTGATGCTTGAGGCCTGCATTGTGAATGCACTGCCCGGAATAAGCAAGATTGCGGATATCCATCAGCGCGTCAAAGTTCCTGATGGTGGTAATGCCGTGCTTTTTAAAGAGCCGCGCATGAAGGTCGATAATATCGCGCGACTGCGAAACAAGGCCGACAACATTTGCGCCTCTTGACAAGGTTTGGAGATTGATGTCTGGTCCAACCACTTTGCGAGCAGTATCCATCATCACAAAAGCATCCTCTTCACAATAGAAGTAAAGACTCTGAAAACGGGCACCACCACCTATTTCAAAGTTATCGGTACCAGCATGAACAGCGGCCTCAAGAGCAGGCAGAAAATCCTCGGTTTTAACACGCGCACCAAAACATGACTGAAATCCGTCTCGAAACGAGACATCCATAAATCTAATTTTTTTCATCAGCGTCCTCTTATTCAAATTAAATAGCAAACAGCGTCAGTGCGCATCATGGGCGAACATGCCAAGCTGGCGGAATGACTCCTCTTCAACCAAGCTGTGCAGGCTGTTGCCGTGAGCATCCATGGTGACAATTGCCGGAAAAGCGTTAACCTCAAAATGCCACATCGCTTCTGGAACGCCCATCTCTTCAAGAAAATCGACGCCGGTTACTTTTTCAATACAGCGAGCGTAGTACTGCGCGGCACCGCCGATGGCGTTGAGATAGACTGCACCATGCTCCTGTAAACCTTTGAGCGTTTTCGGACCCATACCGCCTTTGCCAATAATGGCGCGAAGACCAAGCTTTTTGATAACATCCGCCTGAAACGGCTCTTCACGAATGGAAGTGGTAGGACCAGCCGCAGTCACTCTGTAGCTGCCATCCTCATTTTTCATGATAACCGGACCGCAATGGTAGAGCACGGCACCGTTGGTATCGAGCCCTTCAGGAAGATTGTGGTGCATGATGTAGTGATGAAACGCATCGCGACCAGTGTGCATGGTGCCATTGACAAGCACCACATCGCCAACCTTCAGACTGCGTATCTGCTCTTCCGTAATCGGCGCCTGCAGCACAACCTCTTTACCCGTCAACGGCATACCTTCGCCCTTTGCCATACGCTTGATCTCATCGGCATCGCGATAATACCAGCGTTGAATAGAACCACTGACAGGATCAAGCAGTACACCAAGACGGCGATACGCCCAGCAGTTGTAGGCTACAGAGACGAAAAAGCTTGCCGGGACACGATGTGACTTACCAATTTTGCAACCAAAAAGTGTGGTTTTTCCACCAAAACCCATCGGCCCAATATCCATGCTGTTGGATTTTTCCATAATCTCCTGCTCAAGCGCATCGAGTTCGCTGTCGGGATTGCGATCGTCGATGGTGCGGAAAAGCTGCTTCTTGGCAAGTTCAAAGCCGCTGGTACGGTCGCCACCGATGCCGACGCCAATAACGCCAGGACTGCAGCCCTGCCCTTGCGCCTGATACACTGCGTGCAGCAAGCATTTGCGCACACCATCCAAATCACGTGAAGCGCTGCCAAGACCGGGAATTTCATCGGGCAGCGAGTACTGAATATTTTTGTTCTCGCATCCTCCACCTTTCAAAATGAGCTTTACTTCGATCTCATCCTTTTCCCACGGCTCAAAATGGATAACGGGAACATGACAGCCGAGATTATTCCCTGAATTTTTGCCCGTGATGGCATCAACAGCATTGGGACGAAGCTTGCCGGCTTTAGAGGCTTCTACCACAGCCGCCTCAATCTCCTGCTTCATCAAAAGCTGATCGGCACCACGAGGTGTGTGGATAAAAAAGGTGGGCATACCAGTATCTTGACAAATCGGCGAAACATTGTCCACCGCCATATCAATATTGACCGAAATCGTTGACATCGCCAGACCCGCCCGAGAGAGCGGATCTTCGCGATCAATAGCAGCGGCAAGGGCGCAACGAACATCGCTCGGCAAATTAGCCGAGGTCTCCGTAATAAGAGCAAGAATCGACGCTCTGAAATTTTCCATAAAATATGATGAAGTAAAATTGAGAAGTGTCTATTCCACAAAAATCTTATCGACTAACTGCTTTTTGACCAGCAATACTGGAATATCACAACCGCGAAATACCTCTTCAGAAACACTGCCCATCATAAGTCTCTCCCGACCAGTTCTGCCATGAAAACCCATAATGATCATATCGGCACTCCAAGAGAGCGCCTGTTCAGTAATAACATGGGGAGCATCTCCATTAAGAATGAGAAAATCGGCATTCAAACCGTTATCTTTCTCAGCCGTCAGTACCTGCAAAAACTTTTTAGACCGGGCATCAAGATCATCTTCAGGGCGAACTGGGGAACCCGCTGCATCTGCGGAAGTAGCTTCAGAAGAGGGGATATGCAGAAAACGGACATGAGCGCCAACTTTTTTTGAAAATTCAATGGCATAGTGTACAGCGTTATCCGATGTTGAGGAGTAATCCATCGGACAAAGTATCCTTATAAGATGTATCATAACTGTTCGTTGATTAAATGAATGTGATAAAGCAGCATATCGCTGCAACGAAACTTTAATTTACATTTTTTTTAAAAGTAATCCCTTCAAGTGAGCAATTCTTGTCCACTCCTGCATCCTCCTGTATATTGATGCAGAAAAAAAATTTCAAGAGATACTGCGATAAACAGGAAGGTGAAAAACACCATGGAAACAATCGTTCAAGCGCTGAGCAATCCGCAAGCATACGCTCATGCCACCGGTACAATTGAGGTTGTTGAAACACATATTTCGTGGGTTTTTCTTACAGAGTTGTGGGCGTATAAGGTTAAAAAACCGCTGAATCTTGGTTTCCTTGACTTTTCAACACTTGAAAAACGCCGGCACTACTGCTACGAAGAGCTTCGCCTCAACAGCAGGCTCTGTCCTGAAATTTACCATGCTGTTGTACCAATTGTCCGCGATGGAGAGACTTTTCGGGTTGATGCCGAAGGTAAGATTGTCGATTATGCCGTGAAAATGGTACGGTTTGATCGGACAATGGAGCTTGACCGGATGCTTGCACAAAAGCTGCTCACCGAGGAGCATATCGACACTCTCGCTAACATGATTGCAGCGTTCCACACCGGACTCTTACCCGTACCTGCTGAAACCGGTTTCGGCCATCCAGATAATCTTGTCAAGCCGATGCTGCATAATTTCATCTCCATGGGACCTATCATCTCCGGAAACGATGAAATCAACCAACTCGCCTTACTGAAAGAACTGACCATACAAGAGCATCAACGCCTCTATCCCCTGCTGCGCCAGAGAAAACACAATGGTTTTATCCGGCAGTGCCATGGCGATATGCACACCGGCAATATGGTTCTATGGAAAAAGCGGATTTTTATTTTTGACTGCATTGAATTCAACGAAACGCTGAGCAATATTGATGTTATCAGCGATCTGGCGTTTCTCTTCATGGATCTTGAGCATGGCGGAGAGCCGGAACTTGCATGGAGGCTGCTGAACAACTATGTGACCAACACCGGCGATTACACTGCGCTGCCCCTGCTCCGATTTTACGTCCTCTATCGCGCGATGGTTCGAGCAAAAGTGACAGCAATCCGCTACAAACAGACCGTTGACGCTGCTCAGGCTGAGACGATTCTCGACGAGCACCGTTCATACATTGCCCATGCGCTCAGCTCTATCCGCACCAAACAACCGATACTCAGTATCACTTTCGGAGTTTCAGGGAGCGGGAAAACAGCGTTCTCCCAAACCATGGCGCAAACCATGCGCGGTATTCACATTCGCTCAGATATTGAACGAAAACGACTGGTTGGCATGAAAGCCGATGAGCGACAGGATAAAAATGAAAAGCTTTACTCGGAGGAGATGAGCCGTAAAACCTATCAACGGTTATTGGAAATAGCAACTATCTGCCTGAAAGCGGGAATATCCGTTATTGTGGATGCAACCTTTCTCAAACGCTGCAATCGGCAGATATTTATGGAGCTTGCCAAAGAGCTGAACGTTCCATGCCGAATTCTGCACTGTCATGCTTCTGAAAAGGTAATGATGGAGAGAGTGCAACACCGTACATTGATGGATAACGATGCGTCGGATGCCGATACCGATGTGTTGACGATGCAAATTGAGAGACAAGAAGAGCTCACTGAGGGAGAAAAAGCAATTGCGATAGCAATTGACACAGAAGAGAAAATAGATGCAGCAGCAGTTGCATTGCTGCTGCAATCAGTAACAGCTTGAGGAAATCCTACATCATAACGTCAGGGAATGCATAACGAATAGCGTATCCTGCGAGAAAACTTAAGGCAGCTACCGTAAAACTAATTCCCACCATCTCAAAAAAGCGGCTTTTAAACGGCAAATCGCGAGCAACCGAGATGTAATAGTTGAAAAAACCTATAATGCAGATGGCAATAAAAAATGCGATGCCAAGGCAGATATAAGGATCAACAAGAAAGAGATAGGGCGAAATAAGAGCAACGACTGTAAAAATATAGGCAACACCGGTATAAAACGATGCAAGAAAAGGGTTTTTGCCACCTGGGTCAGTTTTCGTTGAAAGATAACCCGATGCCGCCATCGAAAGTGCTGCCGCAATTCCGGTAATCGACGCCGTAAAAGCCACAACAGTCGTATTCTGCAGCGCGAACGTGAGACCTGCCAGCACACCCATAAGCTCAACCAGTGCATCATTCAACCCAAGCACAATGGAGCCAGTGTACTTCAGGCGATCTTCATCAAGCAGCGTCAGCAGTGCCTGTTCATGCTCCTCTTCGTCTCGAATAATACCGTTCACCTCTTTGTACATTGATGGAAAACGGCTGTAAACAGCGTGTGCATGATGCTCACCATTTTCCATCAACTTGATACCAAAGGTAAAGCCAAACAACGTGCTGATCATGGTATAAAACCATACTTTAAAACTATCCGGCGCAACATCTTTGCGCGTATAGTTTTTCCAGACGTTGTAATGACGCATCTCATCATCAGCAATCTGTGCAAGAATTCGGCGATTTTTAATACCGCTCACCTTGGTTGACAGATTTTTGTAGATGTGGTACTCGGTTATCTCATTTTTCTGAAAAACCGCCATCTCTCTGGCATCAAATTCCCTTCCCTTATTCACGAATTCACTGGTTTACGTTATTGAATCCTCTCATCTGGAGAGTGTCGCTGCCTCAATCAACTCATTCATTCTCGACAAAAATGCTGTGGTCGAATCAAGACCGCCTTCAAGAAAAAGTGCCCCTTCATAAAGCTGCTTGATAACCGTTTTAATCAGCGGGTTGCCCGCATCAGCAATCATCATTCCCGAAAGGTTGCGGATAATCGGATGCGATGTATTGACTTCCAGAATCCTTTTGGCTGCAGGCATATTCAGATTAGCCTGCATCATCTTCATCATCTTTTCCATCTGGCTGTCCAGCCCATCCTTGCCACTTACCAGCGTCACTGGGGAATTGACCAGCCGGTGCGACTCAATCACATCCTCAATATCCTCGCCAAGTGTCTCACGGAAAAGCTGAAGCACTGAAGAGAGAAGATTCTCCGGCAGTGGCTCTGCGCCCTCTCTGGCTGGTTGCTGCTTTGAAAAATCTATGTCAGGCTTTTCAATGGATTTCAGTGGCTTTTTATCGTACTCATGAATTGACGGAATAACAAAAACATCAACCGGATCGCTGAGCAACAGCACCTCAATACCCATATTCTGGAAATACTCAAGATTAGGATGTGCAAGCAGTTGACTGCGACTTGTTCCAGAATGGTAGTAAATCTCTTTCTGATCTGCGCCCATTCTATCGGAATACTCCTTGAGCGTCACATACTCACCCTCGGCAGTTTTTGTGCTTTCGAATCGCAACAGATCGATCAGCTTCTCACGATTGGTAAAGTCCGTGTTCAGACCAATTTTGATGATAGGACCAAATGCCTTGTAAAAGGTCTTGAACTTTTCCGGCTGCTCTTTGGCAAGCGTTTCAAACCAGCCAAGAATTTTGCCGGTAAGGATCTGCCGGATTTTGGCCATCACCGGACTTGACTGCACTACCTCGCGCGAAACATTGAGCGAAAGATCTTCAGTATCAACAACGCCCGCGATAAAACGCAGATATTCGGGAAGAAGATCACGGCACTCATTCTGTATGAGCACTTTTTTCACGTAGAGCTGTGGACCATGATTTTCGAGCTCGCCCTGACGGTACAGCATGTCAGGCGGAGCCTCTTGTGGCAAGAAGAGCAGCGCCTTGAACGTGACCATACCCTCAACGGAAACGGGGAGATAGTCGAGAGGATCACTATAATCGTTAGCGATAAACTTGTAAAACTCATTGACCTCCTCAGCCTTCAACTCGCTCTTGGAACGCTGCCAGAGCGCCATAATGCTGTTGACCTGCTTGTCGGCAAGATAGATCGGAAAATCAACAAAATTGGAGTATTTTTTGATAATCTGCTCAACACGATACTCCTCCGCGAACTCTTTATACTCCTCTTTAAGTTTGAACGAAATCGTAGTACCACGATCAATTTTATCAATCTTTTCGATAGTATAGGTGCCTTGGCCACCGGAACGCCAGCGATACCCCTGCGAATCTGGGCGAGCGCTGCGTGTCTCGACCGTCACCTCTTCAGTGACCATGAAAACGGAATAGAAACCTACGCCGAACTGGCCAATCAAGTTGCCATCGAGCTGTTGCTGCTGCTCTTTCAGAGCCTGCATAAAACTGAGCGTTCCCGACTTCGCAACCGTGCCGAGATTGGCAATCAGCTCCTCTTCAGTCATACCAACGCCACTATCTTGAATGGCAAAGGTCATCTCTTCGGCATCGATGCTTATCTTAACCGCAAGTTCTGCCTCTTTATCGAGAATATCCTGATCGGTCAGCGCATTGAAACGCACTTTACTCAGTGCATCAGAGGCGTTTGAAATCAACTCCCTGAGATAGATTTCAGGGTGCGTATAGAGTGAGTGAACAATAAGGTCCAAAAGCTGCTTCATCTCAGCCTTGTATTCAAACTCCTGGACTGGCATGTTGCTGTTATTCGTGTCGTTGCTCATAATTGAAATAATACTTTTTTAACAGAAAATTCTGAACGAAACACCTGCCGATCATTAATGACTCGACCGTGGTAACAAGAGAAACACTGCAAGATCAAGAGCGCCGTAACTTTTTACGTGCTGCTGCTTCACCATCATACACACGCTTAACACCATCTCCAAGTGCTTGTTCAATATCTCGAATATTAGAAACAAGGCGTGCCATTCCAGAAAGCTCAACAGAAGCAGCCTGATCAGATCCCCACATGGCACGATCAAGGGTGACATGACGCTCAACAAAGGTAGCACCAAGCGCCACTGCCGCCCAAGTGGTTGAAAGCCCAACTTCATGGCCAGAATAACCAATCGGCACCGTTGGATAAAGTCCTTTAAGCGACGTAATCATCCGAAGATTCAGCTCATTAACCGGTGATGGATACGTAGAATTCGTATGGGCAATGAGAAGATTATCGGTTCCCAGCTCTTCGACCGTTTTTTCAACTTCATCCATGGTTGACATACCGGTAGAGATAATAAGCGGACGCTTGGTTGAAGCTGTTTTGTTCAGCAACGGTAGATCGGTTAATGACGCAGATGCTGCCTTGTAACAGGGCGGATCAAACTGCTCCATAAAATCAACCGACTCCTCATCCCAGCAAGATGCAAACCACAGAATACCATGTTCCTTGCAGTAACGATCTATTTCGAGATACTCGTCGTGCCCAAACTCCACCTTGTAGCGGTAGTCGATGTACTTCATGCGCCCCCAAGGGGTGTCGCGCTCGATGTCGCGCTGATCCTTCGGCACACAAAGCTCTGGAGTACGCTTCTGAAACTTTACGGCATCACAGCCCGCATGAGCCGCACCTTCAATAAGCTTTTTGGCAACCTCCATCGACCCATTATGATTGATGCCAATTTCAGCAATAACAAATACGGGATAACCATCCCCTACCATTCTTTTTCCTACTGCGACTTCCGCCATACTTTATTATACCGTGATAAGACGAACCAGCCATAACTGCATAAAGCATGTCTGTATTCGATAATTAAATAAACAAAAATATACTCAAGAATTTCTTAACGCAATAAGCCACTCAGCAAAATCGCGAAAGGCTCCATGTCCGCCATCAGCCTTGGCTTGATAATGGCTGCATGGCTGAACAAATACTGTTGCATCACGAGGGCACGCTGTTAATCCCTCACGAGCAATCTCCTCCATAATGGCAACATCGTTCACATCATCACCTATATAAGCTAAATCACCGCGTTGAAGACCAGTATCAGCAAGTACCGTGTCGAGCATCGATAATTTATCGTGAACACCAAGATAGAGACGCGGCATACGAAGCTTTTCAGTCCGCTTTTTCAGACTTGGCGACACCTCACCAGTCATAATAGTGGTCTCAATACCAATATTTCGCAAGCGCTCAACCCCCATTCCATCTCGAATGGAATAACGCTTCAACTCCTCGCCTCGTTCAGAGTAATAAACGCCAGTATCGGTAAACACTCCGTCATTATCCGCTATAACCAGCTTAATCCGTAACGCCCTCTGAGTGAGCTCAGCAAGTGATAATGACTGCATAAAAATGATAAGGTTGATCACACTGAAAAAATATCAATCGGCAACAAAGCTTAGAATATAGGACTTTTCCATCTTATTACACGAATGATAGAATGGTTGTAGGTTTATTGTATATGAAGAAAGCCACATAAACGAACAAAGCCACCCAATGACGAGTGGCTTTGTTAGAAAAGAATTTACACTATTGTGAAGTTATCACGAATGATAAACTCCATAAAAGAATTAATGAACCTGAGAAGTTGGCTTTGCACCTGGCTTGTGAATAGTACGAGTTTTTGCCTTTATACCCCCTCTTGTTCCAGCTTTTGTTGTTTTAACCCACCACTATTAGTAAAGTTACCTATGATATAGCTATGATTAAACAATAAATTACCAGCATTTACATCAACAGTAATACCAGCACTTGTCATGTCAGCA
>CAIQSY010000177.1 GCA_903874585.1 uncultured Chlorobiaceae bacterium
ACTGAGAACTGTTATGGGGTCAAAAGATGTCGTTTCAAAAGATATCCTGAAGCGGATAGCGTTGGATATAGCGAGGGTGCTGTTACACTTAAAGGTTGACTTTGCAGAGTTGCTTGAAACTGAGCATCAGCGAGTAGAAGAGCGTCGCGCTGATGTGGTTGTTCTTGTTACAGGTGAAGATGGCCGTTTTATTCTGCATCTTGAAATACAGAACGATAATGAGATAAAGATGCCATGGCGCATGTTACGCTATCGCAGTGATATTGGGTTAGCCCATAGAGGGTACGATATTCAGCAGTATGTCATCTATATAGGCAAAATGTCGCTTGCTATGGCAGATGGGATAGAGCAAACGGGCTTGTTGTACAAGTATAAAATAATTGACATGCACACGGTTGATTGTCAGTCGTTGTTATTGCACGATACCCCCGATACGTTAGTGCTTGCAATTTTATGTGATTTTAAAGGACGGAGTGATCGCGAAATAGTGCGCTATATAGTTCATCGTTTAAAGGAGTTAACGGGAGAGAATGAAAAGAGCTATCGCAATTATATGCGCATGTTAGAGGTGCTCTCAACCAATCGTTTATTAGAAAAAGTGATAGAGGAGGAGGAAGCTATGCTGAGTCAAGTCGATCAAACAAGATTACCGTCTTTTCGGATAGGTATGCAGCAAGGTATGCAGCAAGGTATGCAGCAGGGGCAATTATTTATTGTGAAGCGTTTGCTTGCAAGGCGTTTAGGAGCGTTAAGTATTCATCATGTTGCCCGATTGGAGGAGTTAAGTGGGGATCAATTGAGTGCCTTAAGTGAAGCGTTGCTTGATTTTACAAGTGAGGCAGATTTTGATGGGTGGCTGCTAAGTAATGAGTGCTGAGCGGTTACAGGGTTAAGTGCGTTTGCTTCGCAGGCAACTGGAACGTCGTTTTGGTGCGCTGCCCGAAGGAAGATTTCCGAAAGGAAACGGTCTTGCTGTGAGGGTTTGATCGCCCTGCTCTGGTGTGTGATTATTCAGAGCCAAAAAATGTTTATTATGGAGAGGGCGAGCGTATAACACAAAAAGAGATGATTATGATAGCGATAAGCACAACAGAGTTACGTAGGAACCTCAAGAAGTACTTGGCCATGGCCAATAAGGAGCGAGTTGTTATTCAGTCTGGCAAAGCTGAGGCCTATGAAATTATTCCGGCAAAAAAAATTAGCGATACGGATAAGTATTTCTCCAATCCAAAAGTCCTTGAGGCCATTGAACGGGGCAGGGAGGACATAAAGGCAGGTCGATTCATTACGATAACTGATCCAAAAAAAATATGGGACACTATACTCTCATAATTTCAGAGGATGCGCAGAAAGAGTTCAGTTATTTTTACAAGCTTGGCGACAAAGCCATTATCAGGAAGCTGGAAAAAATTTTGGAAGAGTTGATTGACCACCCGACAAAAGGAACGGGAAAAGTTGAGCAACTGAGAGGAGACTTGGCTGGGTGTTGGTCAAGACGCCTCAACAAGAAGCATCGTATAGTTTACGAGGTTAATGAAAACATTGTGACGGTTTTTGTCATTTCTGCCAGCGGACATTATGGCGACTCGTAAATCTGAAATCGTGAGAAAAATCTGCATTGTCACTGACCACAGATAAAGCGGAACAAATCTTGAGGATCAGTCACTACTCCGTAGTCAACAACGAGATCCAACCAGCTTTTGAGCCAAAAAAGAAAACTGATAACGTTCGATTGGGCTATAAAGCGTTTACTTCGCAGTAAAGTCAACTTCGGGATTCTTGAAGTGTTTTTTAAGTGAAACATCTCAAGAATGAAGAAATTCAAGCGAGCTTTACCTTCAACGTGTCGCTTGCTATGGCAGATGGGATTGCGCAAACGGGCTTGTTGTACAAGTATAAAATAGTGCGCTATATAGTTCATCGTTTAAAGGAGTTAACGGGAGAGAATGAAAAGAGCTATCGCCATTATATGCGCATGTTAGAGTGGTTATACAGGGCAATCAAAGACATCCCTGAACTGATGCTGCAAAATCATTACTACACGGGTAATGCACCTGTTGCCTGAATTGATTAACCCGCTCAACTGAACAGAAGCATAAAGAATTTATTCGTGCCACAATCGCAATCGATATATCGTTTATTATCACGCCTCTGGCATCACATCAGCCCACGGAGGCGCGGCCAATTCGGGCTACTGCTTCTATTAATGATTTGCGCCTCATTCGCCGAAATCCTCAGCATCGGTGCAGTGCTTCCGTTTCTTGCAGTGCTGACCGCTCCAGAGAGAATCTTCCAGCTCCCTGCAGCCCAGCCTTTCATTAAGGCAGCAGGGTTTACCAATGCCAGTCAGCTTCTGCTTCCGCTCACCATTACCTTCGGCATTGCAGCGCTTATATCCGGCTCCATGCGGCTTCTGCTCCTCTGGGCGAGTACACGCCTCTCATTTGCAACAGGGGCAGACCTCAGCATCAGTATTTACCGTCGCACCCTCTATCAGCCATACTCGGTGCACGTCTCCCGCAACAGCAGTGAGGTTATTAACGGTATATCAACAAAAGCCAATACCGTCATTTACAGCATCATAATGCCAGCATTGACGCTTATCAGCTCCAGCATCATGCTTGTTACTATTCTCATGGCTCTGTTAACGGTTGAGCCTATTATTGCGCTTTCAGCCTTTTCTGGGTTTGGTTTTATTTACGCGGTTATTATCAAGCTTACCCGAAAGCAGCAATTACTCAATAGCCAGTGTATGGCAAAAGAGTCAACGCAGGTTATCAAATCCCTGCAGGAGGGGTTGGGAGGTATTCGCGACGTTCTGATCGACGGCAGTCAGGCAGCCTATTGCCAAATCTATCGCAATGCCGACAGCCCCTTGCGAAAAGCGCAGGGCAACAACTCTTTTATAGGTCAAAGCCCGCGATTTGGCATTGAAGCACTGGGGATGATGCTCATTGCGGTTTTGGCCTATGCTCTTGCCCGCCAACCTGACGGTATCGCCAAAGCTATTCCTGTTCTTGGTGCTTTGGCTCTCGGTGCCCAGCGACTGTTACCAGTTTTGCAGCAGGCTTATGCTGCATGGTCTAACATACAAGGTGGGCAGGTTTCACTGCGCGACACACTTGAACTGCTCGATCAGCCACTGCCCGATTATGTCGATCAGCCAGTCGCCAAACCTTTACCATTCAGGCAGCAACTCAATCTGTACAATCTCTCGTTCCGCTATACAGAGCAGGCACCTTGGGTGCTGAAGAATCTTGACCTCACTATACCAAAAGGCAGCCGCTTTGGTTTCATCGGTATTACCGGTAGCGGCAAAAGTACACTGCTCGATATTGTTATGGGTCTTCTTGCGCCTACTGCAGGATTGCTGAAGATTGATGGTGAGCCGGTAACGACGGCCAACAATCGGGCATGGCAGGCGCATATTGCGCATGTACCGCAAGCAATCTATCTGGCTGACAGTACCATCGAAGAGAACATCGCCTTTGGTGTGCCAAAAGCAAAGATTGATCATAGCCGGGTTAAGCAAGCTGCTCAAAAAGCACAGATTGCCGATATCATCGAAACTTGGCCAAAGAAGTACCAGACCTACGTTGGCGAACGCGGCATCCGTCTCTCCGGAGGTCAGCGCCAGCGAATCGGCATCGCCCGTGCACTCTATAAACAGGCTGACGTCATCATTTTCGACGAAGCTACCAGTGCTCTCGATAATGAAACCGAGCAGGCTGTTATGCAGGCTATCGAAAGCCTCGGTAACGAGCTTACCATACTTATTATTGCGCACCGTTTGACAACCTTAAAAAACTGCACGCAGATAGTGGAGTTGGCAGATGGTGGCATCAAGCGCACAGGCACCTATCATGAGATCATATCTACAGACAAACCTCTTTCCCTAATCAATGCTCAGTAACTCATCAATTCTTATCACTGGTGGTACCGGTTCTTTCGGTCACACCTTTGTGCCAATGACCCTCGCTAAATACAACCCACGCCGTCTTGTCATCTATTCACGAGACGAAATGAAGCAGTGGGAAATGGCAAAGCTCTATGACAACGACAACAGAGTACGTTTTTTTATTGGAGATGTCCGTGACAAAGATCGGCTTGCACGTGCTCTTAACGGGATTGATTACGTGGTTCATGCTGCCGCGACCAAGATTGTTCCGACAGCAGAATACAACCCTTTCGAATGTGTCAAGACCAATGTGCTCGGAGCTATGAACCTTATTGATGCCTGTATTGACCAAGGTGTTAAGCGAGTTGTGGCGCTTTCAACCGATAAGGCAAGCAGTCCGGTGAATCTCTACGGTGCAACCAAGCTCACCTCCGACAAGCTCTTCATTGCAGGAAACTCTTACTCTGGCAGTGCCGACACTCGCTTTGCAGTTGTTCGTTATGGCAATGTTATGGGTTCACGAGGTTCTGTAATCCCGTTTTTTCTTTCTCTTGCGGAAAAAGGGGTATTGCCGGTTACCGATGATCGGATGACTCGCTTCATGATTACCCTTGAACAGGGAGTCGATCTTGTCTGGCACGCTTTTGAGGATATGATTGGCGGTGAAATTTATGTTAAAAAGATACCATCCATGAAGCTGACCGATATCGCCCTCGCCGTTGCTCCCAATGCCCATCAGGAGATTGTCGGTATTCGGCCAGGTGAAAAACTTCATGAGCAGATGATCAGCTTTGAAGATGCACCGCATACCTACGAATATACTGAGCATTATAAGGTACTTCCTGCGATCCATAACTGGAGTATTGACCCAAAGCGTATCAACGGAGGTAAAAAGGTTGCAAATGACTTTACCTATTGTTCCGATAACAACACCGAATGGATGCCAATTAAAACCTTGCGAACATGGATAGAGATAAACAACAATAAAATCGGCAAGATATGATGCCAGTTATTCCCTACGGTCGCCAGGATATTAATCAGGAAGATATTGATGCAGTAGTTAATGTTCTGCTGTCCGACTACTTAACGCAAGGCCCAGTTGTTCCCGCATTTGAAAAAGCCGTTGCAGATTACTGTGGTGCTCAACACGCTGTAGCAGTCAATAGTGCAACCAGTGCACTGCATATTGCTTGTTTAGCCTTAGGTGTAGGCAATGGTGATATTGTCTGGACGACCCCAATAACTTTTGTGGCAAGTGCAAATTGTGCTTTGTATTGCGGAGCCACAGTGGATTTTGTGGATATCAACCCAAGTACCTATAATCTCAGTGTAGAGCGTTTGGAAGAAAAGCTGATACAGGCTGAAAAAACAGGCAAGTTGCCAAAGGTGGTTATTCCTGTGCATCTGTGTGGTCAGTCTTGTGATATGGCTGGTATCCATGCGCTAAGTCAGAAGTATGGTTTCAGGATTATTGAAGACGCATCGCATGCCATCGGAGGAAAATACAAAGGCGAACCCGTCGGCAACTGCCGTTATAGCGATATCACCATCTTCAGCTTTCATCCGGTTAAAATTATCACCACTGGCGAAGGTGGCATGGCCGTTACGAATGACTCAGCATTAGCCAAACACCTGCGCTTATTGCGTAGCCACGGTATCAGCAGCACGCCAGAAGATATGCAGCCGCGCCCATCACAAGAAATCTGGAATTATCAACAGCTTGATCTTGGTTTCAACTATCGTATGACCGATATTCATGCCGCTTTAGGTTTGAGCCAAATGCAGAGGTTGGATGAGTTTGTTACAAAGCGCCACGCCATTGCCAAACGCTATGATCAACGGCTATCTGACTTGCCTGTAGTCACTCCATGGCAGCATCCTGACGGCTTTTCCAGCTATCATCTTTATGTAATTCGCTTGAAACTTGATGCTATCAACAAGACACATCGCCAAGTTTACGAAGCACTTCGAGCAGCAGGAATACTTGTCAATCTGCATTATATTCCTGTGTATCGTCAGCCATATTATGAAAAAATGGGTTTTAATGAGGGATGCTGTCCTGAGGCGGAGCGGTATTACATGGAGGCTATCAGCATACCCATGTATTATGGTTTAATTGATGTTCAACAAGATCGTGTCATGGGTGAATTACGAAATGCAATAGGTATATGAACATTGCAATCATTCCTGCCCGTGGTGGAAGCAAGCGCATCCCCCACAAAAATATCAAAGAGTTTTGTGGTAAGCCAATGATAGCTTGGTCAATTGAGGCGGCAAAAGTTTCAGAGTTGTTTGATCATATTATTGTATCAACTGATGACCATGAAATTGCTGAAGTTGCTAAACAATGGGGCGCTGCAGTGCCCTTTAGGCGACCCACTGAGCTTTCAAATGACTATGCAGGTACAACCGAAGTGATTGCTCATGCCACACAGTGGGCTTTGGATCAAGGGCTCGACTTGGAAGCTGTTTGCTGCATTTACGCTACAGCACCCTTTATACAAAAAACTGATCTCAAACGTGGCTTGGAATCACTCAAATCCGGAAGCTGGGACTATACGTTTACCGTCACTGATTTTGCCTCGCCAATATTTCGTTCATTCAAACAAACTTCCGATGGAGGGCTGGAGATGTTCTTTCCTGAGCATTTCAATAAACGCTCGCAGGATTTACCTGTTGCGTTGCATGATGCTGGTCAGTTTTATTGGGGGCGACCCTCAGCATGGTTAGAGTGTAAGCGGATTTTCGATAGAAACTCAAAGCCTATTATAATACCCTGTTGGCGAGTACAAGACATTGATACCGATGACGATTGGCATAGAGCAGAAATCATGTTCAAACTATTAAAAAACCTCGATGATGACAACTAATTATGTAACGCAGCAAGAAGAGTTTTGGGCAGGGGAGTTTGGTTCTGAATACATCGGTCGAAACGATAGCGCTGCAATGGTTGCTACCAACCTCAATACCTTTTGCAATGCACTGAAGTATACAAGCGGGGGGGGGGCATTAAATCAGCTCTTGAGATAGGTGCAAATATCGGAATGAATTTAAAAGCGCTTCAGCTTCTTTACCCGGGTATTCATTTGAAGGCTGTTGAAATTAATCCGGATGCAGCAAAAAGGCTGGTGGAAGTAATAGGTGAAAGCAATGTATTTGAAGGCTCAATCTTCGATTACCCCAATCACGATAAAGTAGATCTTGCAATGGCGAAAGGGGTATTGATACATATCAATCCAGATAAATTGCCAGAAGTTTATGAAATACTTTACCATGCTTCGAAACGTTTTATTTTGTTGTCCGAATATTATAACCCTACGCCAGTTGCAATCACGTATCGAGGTCATGCAGACAGATTGTTTAAAAGGGATTTTGCTGGAGAGATGCTTGAAAAGTATCCTGATTTAACTTTGGTCGACTATGGTTTTGTTTACCATAGGGATCCTGCATTCCCTGATGACGATACAACTTGGTTTTTGTTAGAAAAAAAGAAAAGTGACTAAATCCATCCTCATCTTTGCAGCCCATCCCGACGACGAAGTTCTCGGTTGTGGCGGTACTATCGCCAAACTGGCAGACAAAGGAGCAACCATTCATGTAGCATTTCTTGCTGACGGAGTCTATTCAAGATCAGGTGAACAAACAATACAACAAGAAGAACTACAAATTCGTCGCGCAGCAGCCCAAAAAGCTTGCAATATTCTCGGTGTCAAGTCGCTCTCTTTTGGCGACTTCCCAGACAACAGAATGGATACCATAGCGCTTCTCGACATTACCAAAGCGGTAGAATCGCTGATTGCCGAACACCAACCCGATACAGTATTAACTCACCACTCCGGAGACCTTAATATCGATCATCGACGAATGCACAACGCAGTTGCAACGGCTTGTCGCCCGCAACAAGGTCATCCGGTAAAAACGTTACTTAGTTTTGAAGTGTCATCCAGCACCGAATGGCAACTTACAGGCAGTGCTCCTCCATTTACGCCTAACTGGTTTGTCGATATATCAACAACGCTCAATCGCAAGATGGCTGCTCTTGAGGCCTACGCAGCAGAACTGCGGGATTGGCCGCATCCGCGTTCAAGGCAAGGTGTTGAGCATTTGGCACATTGGCGCGGCGCAACAGTTGGTGTTGATGCTGCAGAAGCATTCATATTAGGACGGCAACTCGCATGAAGGTGGTTTTTCGCGTCGATTCATCTGTGGGTATGGGTTCAGGTCACCTCATGCGTTGTCTGACCCTTGCAGAATCCCTTCGCGAAAGTGGTGCACAGCCCCATTTTATATGCCGCGACCATAAGGGGAATCTCATTGACCTGTTAAGGCAAAAAGCTATTCGGGTCACAGTGTTCCCTTCCACTAGGACTGTTGAATCATCAGGAAATGAAGACTCAATACTCGGGTTAAGTGTATCACAGTCACAAGACGCGCAAGAGTCAATTGACGCACTCAATAAAGAAATACCCGATTGGCTCGTAGTTGACCATTACGGGCTCGGTATTGAGTGGGAACAGCAGATACGTCCGCACGTCAAACAGTTAATGGTTCTCGACGATTTTCCCAACCGTCGGCACGATTGCGATCTTCTGCTTGACCAAAACTATTCACCAGACTGTACGCAACTCTATCCTCAGTTTGTGCCCGAAACATGCAAACTGCTTCTTGGCCCACACTATACCCTTCTCCGTAAAGAATTCAGCTCAATGCGCCAGCAACTCAAGCCGCGCTTTCATCAGGTAAAAAGAGTGCTTGTTTTTTTTACTGCTGGTAACGATCAAGGCGAAACACTCAAAGCAATGAAGGGGCTTGAACTTTTTGGTAAAGCTGATCATGTTGATGTGGTCGTAGGCCAATCAAACCCGGACAATCCGGAAATCATTAAAAAGTGCCAAAAGCTGAACTGGCAATATCACTGTCAGGTGAATTACATGCCATCGCTCATTGCAGAGGCCGATCTTGTTATTGGTGGGGGAGGCTCAAGCAACTGGGAACGGTGCGCTCTTGGAGTCCCTGCATTGGTCACAATACTTGCTGAGAATCAGGCTCCCATTACCCGTGCGCTTGACCAGGCAGGAATCATAGATAATCTTGGCTGGAACAAAGAGTTGCAGCCCTCTGATTACGAGAAAGCACTGAAGAGCATCATCAGCAAGCACCTTGCAGAGATGTCCGAAAAAGCATTTAAGCTCGTTGATGCAAAAGGCGCTGAGCGGGTAGCAGCAATGCTTTTCGCCAATCAGTTACCAACAGAGTAAAGCAAAATTAAGCTAATAGTATGGCTCATCAAATCAGACCATTTCAAATCGCAGGACGGAGTATAGGCCACAATGACCCGCCTTACTGCATAGCCGAAGTCGGTATCAACCATAATGGCGACCTTGCCCTTGCCATGCGTATGATTGACGTTGCAAAAGAGGCCGGAGCAGACGCAGTCAAATTCCAGACCTTCAAAGCCGAAGAGTTCTGTGGTGACCCTGAACAGACCTTTACCTATCAATCACAGGGGCAGTCAGTAACAGAATCAATGTTGGAAATGTTTCGCCGTTATGAGTTTCCAGCGAAGCATTGGTTTGAGATAAAGGCTCATTGCGAGGCGGTTGGGATTACCTTTTTTTCAACACCTCAAAACCGAACAGACCTTGATCTTCTTTTGCGGATAGGTGTGCCAGCAATAAAGGTTGGCTCAGACGATTTCACCAATTTGCCGTTATTAAAGGGCTATGCAGAGACAGGGTTACCTATTATTGTCTCCTGTGGTATGAGCGATTTAGCGGAAGTCCACCAGGCACTCGAAATCCTTGGCTGGTTTGAGGGTTACCCTGCGGCTTTACTCCTCTGTACATCGCTGTATCCCACACCGCCACAAGATGTCAATATTAAAAAATTGACCACGTTGCAACAAGCTTTTCCGGGTTTGCTGGTAGGTTTCTCCGATCACACAGAGAGTTCACTGGCAGCGACTCTTTCTGTTGCCTTAGGAGCGCGTATTTTTGAAAAACATTTTACCCTTGATCATAATCTGCCAGGCCCAGACCACTGGTTTGCTGAAGACACTGTAGGTCTTGCTAAATGGATAGCGTCCATCCGTCAAGCAGATATGATGCTTGGAAGTCCATTGGTGAGGCCTACAGTTGCAGAACATGATATGCGTAAGTTGGCGCGTCGAAGCGTCATCGCATTGCGTGATATAACTGAAGGGGAATGCTTTGATCCTATGAACATAGGGCTTCGTCGGCCAGGTGGTGGGTTGCCACCTGTTATGATAGAGCAGATTTTAGGAGTGAAGGCCTCTCATGACATCAAAAGTGGTTCGCTTCTTTCTCTTATAGACATTAAATCATGAACCCGACACAAGAAGAATTTCAGGGCTGGTTCAGTCGTCTAACTGATTTTAAGCAAAATCGTTTTCATCCGCTTGTCTGGATTAATGGTGAACCTGAGATTGGAGAAAATGTTTATATCGGCGGGCTCTCTGAAGTTAATGCCAAAGGGGCTCGCGTAGTTATTGGTGATCATTCCGATATAGCTTCTTTTGTTGCTATTAATTGTGCGGATTCGCATCGTAAATGTATCGGATTGTCTGACAACGTAGAGTGCCGAGACATTACCATAGAGGATCATGTTTTTATTGGCTCTCATTCGGTAATTAAAGGTGGAGCACATATTGGACATCACTCCGTTGTAGCCGCAGGCACAATAGTGGATCCATGTGAAGCGCCACCTTATTCTCTTATTATTGGAAATCCTATGGTGGTCAAGCCGGGCTACTACTTGCCGAAACTAAAGGAAAAAAGCTTGATTCCTCATAATCTCCCCACGCTTGGCTCAGAAGAGCAGGCTGCTGCGATTCGCGTGCTTCAAAGCAATTGGGTTGCTCAAGGCTCTGAAGTCGAAGCATTCGAAAATGAGTTATGTCGATTCTTCAATATTCCAGATGGTCATGCTGTAGCAGTATCAAGCGGATCAGCCGCACTTTACTTGGCATTGTGGGCATTAGATGGTAAAAAAAAACGCATTGGCCTTCCGGTTTACTCTTGTGCTGCTTTACGCAATGCTGTTGGAATGGTTGATGGTACACCTGTCTATCTCGATTGTGGGGAAGGAAGTCCAAATATCAATATAAAGGACACAGATAATACAGAAATTGATATTCTGATTGCACCATCAATGTTTGGGATTCCAGTTTGTGTGCCTGAGACGAGGAACTTCAAAGTAATCGAAGACATAGCTCAATCATTGGGCGCAATGGTTTCGGGCGAACGAATAGGGTTGCAGGGAGAAGTAGGCATTTGCTCTTTTTATGCTACAAAATTGATAACTACTGGAGGCCAAGGTGGCGCAGTTATCAGCAAGAACAAGGCATTAATTGATAAAATAAGGGATTATCGGGAATTCGACTGTCGTGATGACTCAAAATTGCGCTTCAACTTCCAGATGACAGACGTGCAGGCCGCCATCGGCAGGGTGCAACTCAAGCGATTACCTGAATTCCTCAAAAAACGCGAGCAATTGTTTCAAATCTACAGTACTGCTGGGTTAGAACTTCTTAAACCATCGACACCGTCGCATATCCCTGTGCGCTATCGTGCCGTGGTACGCTGTTCTGATCCAATGGCACTGATTAAGATATTGTGTGAAAATGGTATTAGGGCAATAATTCCTGTTGAAGAGAGAGAACTGCTTGAAGTCTCAATACAGTATCCACACTCGTTAGCGTTAGCTCATAAGACGGTCTCGCTTCCTGTTTATCCGTCTTTACAAAAAGAAGTTGTAGAGAGAATTGCACGTATTGCCAAGGAGTATTCATGATTTTAAGTGCCCATCAACCAGCATATTTGCCGTGGTTGGGTTATTTTGAAAAGATTGCCAATTGCGATATTTTCGTATTTCTGGATACAGTGCAGTTCGAAAAAAACAGTTTTATCAACCGAAACAAGATCAAAACCTCACAAGGGGCTCAATGGCTGACAGTTCCTGTCAAGATGAAGGGCCATATTTCAGCTACGCTTCAAGATACCTTAATTGACGACTCAAAACCCTGGCGTAGTAAGCACCTGAAATCGATTGAAATGAATTACAGGAAAGCTCCTTTTTTTAATGAGTATTTTCCTAAACTTGAAAATCTACTCAGTCTGCCAGAACAAACTGTTGCAGAGCTATGCTGGCAGCAACTTCAATTTTGGTTGACTGAATTGAACATTGAGACGAAAGTCGTTCGATCATCTGATTTGCTAGTAGATAGTAAAAAATCAGATCTTGTCCTTGATTTATGCAAGCACTTTAATGCTGAACACTACTTGTCAGGAATTCTTGGTAAAGATTATCTTGATGAAGCGTCGTTTATGACTAACGGAATAACCATTCAGTATCAAGACTTTCAACATCCCCTCTACCCTCAATTGTGGGGTGATTTTCTTCCCTCTATGAGCATCATCGATTACTGGATGAATTGCGGTTCAGATTTACAAAATATTTCAACAAGGAGAAACAATGGGCTTTGATCCAGATTGGGAAAAAACCTATGCCAGTGGCACCCATCTTTCAGTTTGGCCATGGTCAGATATAGTGAGCTTGGTAAACAGGCACTGCAAACCGCTCATAACGCGGGGGGGGGGGCGAGTACTTGAACTTGGCTGTGGTGCAGGAGCCAATATCCCTTTTTTCCGTGCACTTGGGATGGACTATTCAGCAATCGAAGGAAGTTCTACAATTGTAAGGCAGTTACATGAACGGTATCCAGATTTGGCTGATAAAATCCATATAGGAGATTTTACACAAGAACAACCATTCCAATCTGATTTTGATATAGTGATTGACCGTGCCTCATTAACCCACAATACCACTTCATCAATAAGAGGTGCTTTACAAATGGCCTTCGATTCACTTCAGGAAGGGGGTATTTTTATAGGAACAGACTGGTTTTCCAAAAATCATACTGATTTTAAAGGAGGCGAACAATCCGAAGATGAATTCACCAGAAAAAATCACACTAAAGGCCAGTTTGTGGGTGTTGGAAACGTACACTTCTCAGACGAACCTCATCTCCGTAATTTGTTCTCAAAATTTGAGATCATATTCATGGAAGAGAAATTATTTCGACGTCACGAGCCAAAAGATAAGCATCAGTTTGCTTCCTGGAATATTGTGGCAAGGAAACCTAATGCCTAATAGGATCGTGTAGCATCCACAGGCATGGCGACAGTTGCAGAGTTGGATGAAACCGTTCGGACTGCACGCGATGCAGGGTGTAAAGATCTAATTCTGATTAAATGTACCAGCACCTATCCGGCTACTGCTCAAAATACCAATATCCTGACAATCCCCGCACCTGCGTGAACTTTTCGGCTGCGAAGTTGGCTTGTCTGACCACACCATGGGTTTGGGCGTATCGGTCGCTAGTGTGGCATTGGGCGCAACAGTTATTGAGAAACACTTTACCATCAATCGTGCTGATGGTGGCGTGGACGGCGCATTTTCTATGGAACCCAACGAGATGGCGCAACTGGTAGCAGAAACTGAACGTGCATGGATGGCATTGGGTCAAATCAGCTATGGACTAACAGAGGTGGAGATAAAATCGCTCCAATATCGCAGGTCGCTTTATATTGCTCAAGACATGAAGGTCGGGGACGTACTGACTAAAGGGCACCTCTAAAAAGTGTGCTGTAGACAAGCAGCGTAGAAGATGAGGGTAGCCCCCTCGCAATCGGCTTGCAGGAGCAGGTTGCAAACCACCGTAAGCGGCGTTGGTCAAAAGCCTTGGTCGTGAGCGTTACGGAAAAGGCATCCGAAAAGATGTCAGGTGTGAGCCAAGGAAGACGAACACCAGTGAACTGCCGTGAACGTGTCGATAGTGCTCCATGACATCAAAACCGAATAGTTTATAGGATTCGGGATTAATCTGGAAGAAACCTGCTTACTGTCCAGATGGTGTCCGGCATAAAGGCAGCGTGATCCTGGCTTGGGCTTCTATGTTGAACTACAGGAACCTTCGTTGGCGATGATAAGGGAAAAGGCACAAGCGTAAAACCCGAGGCCGAAAGTACCAAAGCGCCATCAAGGGACGGAGCAATTCGTATGAGCGTAGAAGGTTTTGTAATGAAACTGGAGCAAAGGAATTGCGTCATTCAGTCATACCGTTTTATCAACTGTGCAAACAGGAGGAGTGTTTCAGTATGACAAAGTCGTTTGAAATATCCAGAGAACTTGTCTGGAAAGCGTATCAGCGGGTAAAAGCCAACAGAGGTGCCGCCGGTGTTGATAAGGAGACGATTCAGGCATTCGAGCAAGACCTGAAAGGCAATCTGTACAAGCTGTGGAACAGGATGAGTTCCGGCAGTTATTTACCACCACCAGTCAAAGGCGTTCCAATTCCCAAGAAAAGTGGAGGAACAAGGCTGTTGGGTGTCCCAACAGTAGCTGACAGAGTAGCCCAGACAGTGGTTAGTATGACGCTCGAACCGTTACTGGAGCCAGTGTTTCACAAGGATTCGTATGGGTATCGTCCGGGTCAATCCGCTCACGATGCCATAGCTGTGGTGAGGCAAAGGTGCTGGGAGCGGGACTGGGTTGTCGAATTTGACATCAGGAAGTTCTTTGATACGATTGATCATGAGCTGTTGACTCGTGCGCTTGAGAAACATTGCCAGATACCGTGGGTTCTCCTGTATGTAACGCGCTGGTTGACAGCGCCACTGGAGACTGCAGAAGGGAAGTTGGTAGAACGTACTACAGGGACACCGCAAGGCGGTGTTATCAGTCCGATACTGGCCAACCTGTTTCTGCACTATGCCTTTGACCGATGGGTGAACGACAATCTACCCTGTGTACCGTTTTGCCGGTATGCCGATGATGGTGTGTTACACTGCAAAAGTGAGCGCCAGGCGGAGCTGGTAATGCAAAAGATCAGGGCTCGATTCCAGGAGTGCGGTTTGGAACTCCATCCTGATAAAACGCGAATCGTGTACTGCCGTGATAGTAATCGAAAGAACAGTTATCCGGTCACGCGCTTTACGTTTCTTGGTTATACCTTTTGCCCGAGGAAAGCAGTAAACAAGTATGGGCAACTGTTTGTAACCTTTGTGCCAGCCGTGAGTCGAGAAGCAATGAAACACATGCGGCAGACTATCAGGAGATGGAAGTTGCAGCTCAGGAACAGCAAAGGACTTCCGGAGTTATCAAAGCAGTATAACCCGGTATTGAGAGGGTGGATGAACTACTATGGAAAATACCACCGAACAGCAATGGAACCTGTATGGAGGCATATGAATCTGTATTTGGTACACTGGATGATGAGAAAGCACAAACACCTGCATGGACGAAGAACGAAATCAGGAAGAATGCTTAGGCTTATGGCTAAAGCCAATCCTGAAATCTTTGTGCACTGGAAGGTGGGATGTTTCCCGATGGCTGGATGATGGAAGCTGAGTGAGTCGAGAGGTTCATGCTCAGTTTTGCGAGGGGCTGGAGGTGAAATTCCCTCGGTCTACTCACCTTCTTGAAGACTATATCTGTTAATAATTAAACGTTTTACAATTTTTCTATAAGCAATAAAATGATATATTGAAAGAGATCAAATCCATTTATATTTTGCTGTATGAAAAATATTAATCCTTTAGGCTTTTTTGACGAACATTTGCTGCTTGAGAAGCTCTCGAAACTCAAGGATCCGTTGGTCAAACTGGAAGCGCATATTGATTGGAATATTTTTAAACCGATTCTTGACGACACG
>CAIQSY010000178.1 GCA_903874585.1 uncultured Chlorobiaceae bacterium
GCAAAGCTCGATGCGGCTGCCTTCAGCGATACCGTAATCGTTGAAGGCGACACGAGCCGGATTGATCTCATGCTCTCAGGCATTCGATGCGCTTCGTGCGTCTGGCTGGTCGAAAAGTTTTTGATGAAGCTTGATGGTATTCTTTCCGCACGGGTAAACTACGCCACCCACAAAGCAACCATCATCTGGAAGGGCAACACTATCAGCATCGACGCCATACTGAATGCCATCCGTTCCATCGGCTACCTGCCACATCCCAGCCATGGTAACAGCCAGAGGGATGTTGCCGCAAAAGAGAAACAGGATTTGCTGCTGCGCTTCGGCACTGCCGGATTTTTTTCCATGCAGCTCATGCTCTTTATCGCTGCGCTCTACGCCGGTTTTTTCGAGGGCATGGAGACGCACTACCGGCTCCCCTTCCAGCTTATTTCATGGGCACTTGCCACGCCAGTACTCTTCTACTCCGGCTATCCCTTTCTCGCAAGCGCTTTCCGCTCGCTGAGGCGATTGACGTTCAACATGGATGTTCTCATTGCGCTTGGCTCACTCTCCGCCTATCTCTACAGCATTGCCATGATTGTTCAAGGTGGCGAAGTCTTTTTCGACACCTCCGCCATGATTATCACCTTTATCCTGCTTGGCCGGTTTCTGGAGGCTGGCTCGCGCCTCAAAGCGGGCAACGCCATTGCTGAGCTTGCTGAACTGCAACCGCATGAGGCGCTGCTTGTGGCGGAGAGTGGCGAAACAAGCATGGTGCCGGTGGCTGCGGTACAACGCGGCGAGATGATTGAGATTATTCCCGGCGACCGAATTCCGCTGGACGGCACCGTAGAAAATGGTGAGGCGGAAGTGAACGAAGCGATGCTGACCGGCGAGTCGAATCCGGTGCTGAAAATGGCAGGCAGCGAGGTGTTTGCCGGAAGCTTTTCGATGAACGGACGGCTACGCATCCGCGTCACCGGCAACGCGGGCAACACGCTGCTTGCCCGTATCATCCGCACCGTGGAGGATGCCCAGGCACGCAAAGCGCCCATCCAGAGCATTGCCGACAAAGCCGCCGGTTATTTTGTTCCGACTATTATCATCCTCGCCACCGCCACCTTTCTCTACTGGAAGTTCATCGCTGGCAGCACCACCGTCGGCAGCACCGTTATTGCATTGATGAACGCCGTCTCGGTGCTCGTCATCGCTTGCCCCTGCGCCCTTGGTCTGGCAACACCGCTCGCCATTCTCATCGGCACCACCACTGCCAGCAAGAGAGGTATTCTCATTAAAGGGGGTGATATTTTCGAGACTGTCTCAAAAACGACCACCGTCGTGCTCGATAAAACCGGCACCATCACCACCGGCAAACCCTCAATAACCGACCTGCACGACTACGGCTTCACGCCATCGTTCATGCAGCATGCCGCCTCACTTGAAGCCGCTTCAGAGCACCCGACCGGACGCACCATTGCTGCGGCATGGCAAGGCGATCGGCTGACGGTAACGCAGTTCAAGGCAACGCCGGGCAGAGGCGTTACTGGAATAATTGACGGAACATTGTGGCGAGCAGGCTCAAGAGCTTTCATGGAAGAGAGTAGCGTGGAACTTCAGCCGGAGCATGAACAACACGCCACCACGCTCGAAGCTGAAGGCAAAACCATTGTGATGGTCGCCTGCGGCAAAAAGCTTGCTGGCATGATCGGCATGATTGACGACCTGCGTCTAGATGCTCTTCCGCTGATTGCAGGGTTACGAAAAAAAGGATTCGCTTTGATGATACTGACCGGCGACAACCGCGGAGTGGCAACCTACATCGCCGCCAAATGCGGCATCAATGACATACAGGCAGGGCTTGGTCCACTCGAAAAAGCTGCCGTTATCCGCGCCCTGAAAGCAAAAGGCGAATGCGTGATGATGATCGGCGACGGCATTAATGATGCACCAGCGCTCACCGAAGCCGACATCGGCGTGACGCTCGGTCACGCATCAGCCATTGCGCTCGAGAGTGCCAGCGTCGCCATTTTGAACGATGACCTCACCCTCATCAACACGCTGATTACAAGCTCCTCGCGCTGCTTCTCCATTATCCGCCAGAACCTTGTCTGGGCATTTTCCTATAATCTTATAGCCTTGCCACTTGCTGTGTCGGGAGTATTACATCCCATCATCTCCGCACTGCTGATGGCAACAAGCTCCCTCGTGGTGGTTGGCAACTCGCTGCGGCTGAAAAAAATCTGATAACGCAACCATGAGCAGCACTTTTTATCTGATCGGCATCGGTTTTTTTGTTGGCGTCGCCGCATGGTTCCTCTTTATCTGGGCAGTCAAAAGCGGCCAGTTCGACGACCCCGAAGCACCAAA
>CAIQSY010000179.1 GCA_903874585.1 uncultured Chlorobiaceae bacterium
ATCCTGTTTTAATCATTATCGGTAATAAGGAAGTTCTTGAACTGCCAGGGATCCGTTTCATCAATATCAGGTGTATTAAACCCTGCAAAAAAATTGGGATTGTATTTTAAAGGTGTCAAATCGGAAGCTTTTGATATGAAGTTGCCAAGATAAGGTTTTGCAATTCCAAGGATATACTCATGATCGATATTATCCGGGACAACAACACCCCTGTCAGGATTTTCGATCATCCACATACAGGCTGCAACCACCGATATTGCCACCTGCATAGTGGTAGCATTCTGATGAGGTACCAGCGCTCTGGATTGCTCTATACTCAGGTCGGAACCTGTCCACCAGGAATTAAAGGGATGACCCATCAGCAGTGCCCCAAGAATATCAGAGCCCTTGGTGATCTCATCATTCATGATCCTGAAATTGGTCTGAAGTCTGTAATCATAACCACGCAGCTCATGCAGAGAGGTAATAGCGGCATCACTCGGGCAATAGGCGTAATGTACTGTTGGCCGGTAGATGGCTTGCCCCTCCTTAGAGACGGTAAGGTAGTCTGAAATCGTAAAAGCCTCACCATGGCGGACTACCATGCCGCGTATATCATAATCAGGCACCCAAGAGCACACCCAAGTATTCATACCCATTTTGGCAAGACAAATCTGGTTTTGTGGCCCATTAGTATGGGTATAGGCAAATTCTGGAAGCTCTTTTTCATGGGTGCCCCAACCCATTTCAGCAGTCGTCATACCCTCTTCCCTGAATCCCTCAACACTCCAGGTATTGACAAACTCGTCAACCTGTTTTGGAACGTCAGAGATTTGCGTGTCCCTTTCAGAGCAATGAATCACTTTGACGCCAAGCTCCATAGCCAGCTCATTAAAGATTCTTTTTTCAGCTAACTCTTTAATAATTTCGGCTTGAGCAGGCCCAACCTTGTTCCGGGCAATGACTGCGTTAGCAATATCAAGTAACCCTTGTTTGGTAAAATGCGATATCAATCCGGGATTGGCACCATGCTCAAGTACCGCAGTTACGCCTTTATCTTTCCATTGTGAAGTCATGCGGCGGATGTTCATGTGTCGCCGGTAAAGTGTTCTTTGCGTAGGGTGCTGAGTCTCAGCTCCTGTATAAGGATCCCACACTTCTACCGAGGTGTTCATGTAGAGGACACCATGATCGTGACACCATTGCAGAATTTCGCAACAATCGATATTCCAGGCTAAATCGATGATCAAGTCGCCCTCTGCAACATACGCAGCAAGGGTTTGTGCTATATTATACGGTGTTATTTGATGATTAATGTAGGTAACACCCAATGCTGTCCATGGTGATACTTTTTCACGGATATCCTCAAAATCCATAATGGTGACATGAGAATAATCGACGTTAATGTGTTTAAAAAGAATAGGAACGGTACACTGAGAGACAGAGCCAAAGCCAATAATGAGTATTTTTTTATCGAAATTAATCACAATTTTTCACTTTATTTTTTTTAGATAAACGTTAATGTCTGAAGGTAAATTCCCCGAAGTTTTGCTTCGTAATAAAACTGATGACAAATGAATTCATACCTTGTCGTTCTCCTGTGGGGCAGTTAATTCTAAGCTAAGTTAGCAGGAGTAATATAACCCTGTAAATGAGGTTAAAGTGTTACATTAGAGTTAATAATGATGAAATTATCACCAAAACAAACACAACGCTCATCGGTAGAGAGCTGTGCGGCAAAAGATAATGGTTTCAGGATAAAAACGAACATGAAAATCAGCACCATTCAGCCGTGCTCTCCGTAGAAACCTGGCGATATGGCTGCGGTGTTGAATGAAGAGAGTTCATTTATAGATAATCGTTTATTTGCGATAAACAATTTTTTGTTATTTTTGATGAAACCTCTTGAGTGTTCATAAGGAGCATGAAAGCATAATCCAAAGGAGAAAAAACAATGAAACGAGTAAAAATTCTTGGCAGTGGCTGTGCAAAGTGCAATCAGCTTGCGGATGTGGTAAAAGCAGTTATTGCCCAAGAGGGGATTGAGGCGATGGTTGAAAAAGTGGAAGACATCCAGCAAATCATGGCGTACAATGTGATGAGCACACCAGCGTTGGTTGTGGATGAAGTGGTGATTTGCAAAGGGCGCATTCCGTCGTCTGGCGAAGTAAAAGAGATGTTGACCGCGCCAGCAAAAGGGTGCTGCTGTGGTGGTTCATCAAACAGCAGCAAAACCAGCGGGAGCTGTTGCTCGTGAAGAATCTGCGGTGGCTTGCGGGTTTGTTTGGAGCAGCAGCGATCTGGTTGCTGCTCTACAATAATCTGGAGCAGTTTGCCGACCTTCTGCTTCAGATTATTGGTTTTACTCGCGCTACGGCGTTTGGTGAAGCGTTGCACTTTTTTGTCTATGAAGTACCAAAAGTGCTGCTGCTGCTGACCGGCGTGGTTTTTGTGATGGGCGTGGTACACACCTTCATTTCAGCGGAGCGCACTCGTGCCATGCTTTCTGGAAAACGCACCGGCGTCGGGAATGTTATGGCAGCAACGCTCGGTATTGTAACGCCTTTCTGCTCATGCTCGGCAGTGCCGCTTTTCATCGGTTTTTTGCAGGCCGGGGTACCACTTGGCGTGACCTTTTCGTTCCTGATTTCAGCGCCGATGATCAATGAGGTGGCTCTGGCGCTGCTCTTTGGCATGTTCGGCTGGAAGGTTGCGCTTTTCTATATGAGCATGGGACTTGCTGTGGCTATTGTAGCGGGTCTTATCATCGGCAAGCTCAACATGGAGCACTATCTTGAAGAGTGGGTGCAGAAACTACAGGAGAATAAAATCTCTGCTGAAGCAGATGGCGAAGTGATCAGTTGGCCGCTGCGTTTGAGGGAAGGAGTCAGCCATGTTCGCGAAATTGTCGGCAAAGTGTGGCTCTACATTGTGCTCGGCGTTGGGCTTGGCGCGGGAATTCACGGCTATGTACCGGAGAACTTTATGGCGTCACTAATGGGTAAAAGTGTCTGGTGGTCGGTTCCCGTGGCTGTGCTGATTGGTGTTCCCATGTACTCCAACGCCGCAGGTATTCTACCCGTTGTGCAGGCATTGCTCGGCAAAGGCGCGGCTCTCGGTACGGTGATGGCTTTCATGATGAGCGTTATCGCTCTTTCAGCGCCGGAAATGATCATCCTTCGCAAAGTGTTGAAGCCGCAACTTATCGCGGTGTTTGCTGGCGTTGTTGCAACCGGCATTATGCTGGTGGGGTTTGTTTTTAATGCGGTGCTGTGAGTAATCGTTTTTTAACCATAGATGCAGACTTATGAGCAGTACAACTTCAGGTGGTCATACATCAGCGCATGATGCCAGCCATCATCACCATCATACCTCAGGAAACATCAAAACAGTGTTTTTCCTGAATTTTGGATTTGCCCTTGTTGAAATCGTCGGTGGAATTTTAACCGGGAGTACAGCAATCCTTGCTAATGCTGTCCACGATCTTGGTGATTCGTTTGCGCTCGCTCAGGCGTGGTACTTTGAAAGAAAATCAGGCAGCGAAAGCAATGCACGATACTCTTATGGCTACAAACGTTTTTCACTTCTCGGCGCTCTGATCAGCATTATCGTGTTATTCACCAGTTCACTCTTTGTGCTCGTCAATGCCATCCCACGCATTCTTGAACCGCGTCATCCCGATGCGGGCGGTATGATTCTTTTGGCTGTCGCCGGAGTCATTGTCAACGGAATAGCCATGGCAAGAGTATCGAAAGAGAGCGGGATGAATGCCAAAGTTGTCGCTCTGCACATGCTTGAAGATGTGCTTGGATGGGTTACCGTGCTGGTTGTTGCTGTTGTTCTTTACTTCTGTGACATTCCTGTTTTGGATCCTCTTCTTGCGGTCATGATTACGCTTTACATTCTTTTTGGCGTCGTAAAAAATCTGAAAGCAATGTTGCCGGTTTTTCTGCAGGCGGTACCCGATACGTTCGATCTTGAAGTTATCACGAGTGAAATTGAGGGATTGGAGCACATTCATGCCGTTCATCACGCCCACATCTGGTCACTTGACGGAGAACATAACGTCTTTACCGCTCACCTTGAAGTGGATACTTCGCTTGACGCTGAAGCCTACAGGCAACTCAAGGAGCTGATCAGAGCGCTGGTTGAGCGATATGGCATGTATCATTCAACCATCGAAATTGAATATCCCGGAGAGACGTGCAGGAATCTTCTTTAATGTTGATGATCACCTGACCCGTCTCGTGTAAAAGGTTAAGCAGGTGCTTTTTTGCGATAACTC
>CAIQSY010000180.1 GCA_903874585.1 uncultured Chlorobiaceae bacterium
CAACGAAAGCAGAATGTTATAAATACTTTTTGGTACATCAAGAAGGGCGGCACTGGCTTTTTTTCCCATACCAGGTGGATAGTCATAAACCACCAGAGCAACTTTTTTATCTCTGTTGGCAATTTGGCGCAACTCTGAAAACTTTTTGGCAAGTCCTGCAAGTCTCTCCAGACGGTCAGGAACTGTCTGTAAGCGCCCATCCTTGATGGCACCGAGGACTACAGGGCAGACAGCGCCGTCCATTTCAGGTAGCGAGTAGGTCATGGCAGACTGGAGAGGCACAACGCCCTGTGACTTCCATGAGGTGAAATCCTGAATGAAGAGTGGCTGTGAAACCACATAAGGGGCATTGATCTTTCCGAGAATCTCTTCTCGTGCGGCTGATGATGCACCAGGTGTGGTTGCACCTGCGGGACCACCCACAAAGCCAAAGCCCATCATGTTGACCAGCATGTCGATGTTGTTGTGCGTAAACCACTCTCTGGCGGCAACGTGCCCCTCAACACCCATCACAAAAACAGGCAGGGGATTGAGCCCCTTGGCTTCGATGGCACGGATTGTATTATCAATATATTCTTTCTCCTGCAAGAGATGCTTACGGAAGAAAAGCAGGCCGATGTTGCGTTTTTTTATCGCATTTTTATCGCGTTTGTGAAGCCATTTTTCGTAATGATGAAGATCTTTCAGGTACTCTGGAGCATCAGGGTGGTAGAACCCCATGGTTGGTACCTCCTGCACCTTTTCCACCTTGACACTAACGTCAAAATATTCAGCCATGATATAGTTGAACATCGAAGCAAGGTTGTCGCCAGTCGGGTTCATCCAGTACGTGTACACCTGCATCCAGTTCTTGAAATCCTTTGCCTTTTTCGGGATCAGTGGTAACATGGTGCGCATGATTTTCAGCAGCTTCATGTATCCATAAAGCGCATCTTCATCACGTCCCTTTACCAGCATTTTTGCCACTTTTTTGACGATGTCAGGCATGCCGCTTCCGTCGCCCGAAACCACATAATTGCCAATCTTGGTCATTTGCATCACTTCCGGCATCGACTCGTATGCAAAAACTACCTTAACTTTTGATTGATCTATCTGCTCCTGGAGCCAGTCCGCCTGCCCCTTAAACTGGATCAGTGTAGTGAAAATACAATCAGCATTTTGGATAGCTTCTGCAGCTTCAGGGTTCTGGTGCTCAAGGTCTTGATCTGTCCACTGGGTTAATTCAGCATGATCGGCAATTTGGGCGGTTACCTCGCGCCAGACACGCTGGTTGCATTGTTCCATCCCGACAATAGCGGCAATTCTGATTTTATCGTGCATAGAATTACAAAAGATGTTCGTTGGTTTGTGGTTTCTTACAGAATGTAAAAATGTAATAAAAACCTGTCATGTAAACTAAAGATTAAAAACAAAACAGCTCCTGACTTCAGGAGCTGGAAAAAGTAGTAACACCGTTATCAGGCTCAATGTTGCAGTAAAAAACAAGCTAAAAGTTTAGCTTGTTTCGGTTTATATAACCCCAAGTTCTTTGCCAATTGTACAGAATTCCATGATAACTTTATCGAGATGTACACGCTCGTGCGTTGCCATAAAGCTGGTGCGAAGTGCTTCATGACCGGGCATAACTCCTGGACGTATGAAAGCGTTAACATAAACACCGGCATCAAAGAGCTTTTTCCAGAAAAGAAGGGTTTTCTCCTGATCCTTGATCAACACGGTGACGATGGCTGTGCGCGATGGCATGAGCGTGAATCCTGCAGAGAGAAGCGCTTGACGCACGTAATCAGTATTGGAGATTAATTTTGTAGTAAGCTCAGGTTCCGTACGAATAATTTCCAGTGTTTCTAAAACTGCAGCCACACTTGCCGGCGTTGGTGATGCGCTGAAAATAAGCGATGGGGCGTTATGTTTGATATAATTGATGACGCTGCGATCACCAACAACATAGCCACCAAGCGAACCGAAGGTTTTTGAGAATGTCCCCATAATGAGATCCACCTCATCGACAAGGTCAAACTCTGATGCTGTCCCTTTTCCATCCTTACCAATAACGCCGACAGCGTGAGCATCATCAATGAGAATGCGGGCACCATATTTTTTTGCAAGTGCAACAAGATTTGGAAGATCAACAATCTCGCCCGAGACGGAAAAAACGCCATCAGAGACAATGAGACGGCTGGCTGCGGGAGGAAGCTTCTGAAGCACACGCTCCAGATCTTCCATATTGTTATGGTTATATCTAACCAGATTTGCGCCGGCGCCTTGTGCCATAATGGATGCAGCAACTAAACTTGCATGATTATCTCTATCGGAGACAATGTATTCACCACGCTGCACCAGCGTCGGGATAATGCCTTGCCCTGTCTGATAGCCGGTACTGAAGAGCAGGCATCGCTCTTTTTCAAAAAAATCAGCAAGCTTCTCTTCCAGTTCGATGTGAAGGTTCACCGTTCCAGTCATATAGCGGGAACCGCTGCAACTTGTTCCGTACTTCTCTATCGCTTTAATTGATGCGTTTTTAACTCTTGGATCAGCGGTCAAACCGAGATAGTTGTTGGAGCCAGCCATAACCAGCTTGCGCCCTCCAAAAGAGACAACAGGTCCTTCATTTTCATCTATCGGATGAAAAAAGGGGTAGATGCCCTGAGCCTTTACTTCGTCAGCAATGGTATAATCAACGCATTTTTTAAATAAGTCTTTTGTTTGCTCCACGGGAATACAGTTTTATGCTTTATCTGTTGTTGTATAGTGATAAAGCTTGAATTTCTTGTTTCTCCGCTTGTCTGTATGTTGTGCTTTCGCGCAGCAGCAATGTGCCTGTCGGCAAACGGATTATATTTTTGTTTAACAATGTAATGAAAAAAAATTATTTTTTCGCTAAAAGGGATTACGTATCTTTTGCGCCCATATTGGTTTGGGTTTATAATAACGATTGATAATGCTGGGACTTTTTCGTGGTGACTGAAACTATTTTGATAACAGGTTCTACTGGTTTTATTGGGCAACGATTGGTGCGCACCTTAACCAATGAAGGGAGTAAGGTGAGGGTTTTTCTGCGACGAGAGAGCTCGCAAGCGGTTCTGCCCGACGCTCTTGAGGTGGTTCGGGGTAGTTTTGCTGATGCGGAATCACTGGCACAAGCTGTCCGTGATGTCGATCGTATTATCCACCTTGCAGGAGTTACTAAAGCACTGAATGAAAGTGGTTATGATGAAGGTAATGTTATGCCGCTCAAAAATCTTCTTGATGCGGTTACCTTGCACAATCCTCAACTCAAACATTTTTTATATGTCTCATCGCTGACGGCTGGCGGTCCTGCTTCTGAGGGTGTGCATGGTGTTACAGAAGCAGATACAGCTCATCCTGTGAGCGCTTATGGCCGCAGTAAGCTCAAGGCAGAAGCGGTATGTATGGATTATGCTGCACGCATTCCTGTAACGATTGTGCGACCTCCC
>CAIQSY010000181.1 GCA_903874585.1 uncultured Chlorobiaceae bacterium
ATATTTTCAAGGAATCGTGGGAAAGAGGGTATAAAGAGGTAAAAATTCTTGATATCGGTGGTGGTTTTCCTGCTCCTTATGACAACAATGTAAAACCTTTTGCTGAGCTTGCCCTCATGCTCAATTCCGAATTTGACCGACTCTTTCCGCCCGACATTGAAATCATAGCCGAACCGGGAAGATTTTTAGTGGCAACTGCTGCCTGGGTTGTGATGGAGATTGTTGGCACAGCGTATCGTGACGGTAAACGATGTTATTACGTCAATGACGGGGTTTATCATACCTTTTCCGGGATTATCTTTGATCACTGTGAATATCCTTTAAAATCCTTCAAAGAGGGCAACGAGAAGATGTGTGCTGTATATGGTCCTACCTGTGATGCTCTCGATACGATCACGATGGCTAATCTTTTACCCGAAGACCTTGCGATAGGGGATTTACTCTACAGTGAAAATATTGGAGCCTACAGTCACGCATCATCGACTTTTTTTAATGGTTTTCCACCCGCAAAGGTTTTGCATATTAATAAATAGAGAGTCAGCTAACGTCGTTCCGGAGTATCACTCCCTCCGGAACGAGGCTCCGAAGAGGGCTGAAACTGCACCGGAGCTTCAGCGATTTTATGGAAAAGCTTGATGAGCAAGAGATGCCGAGGCCAGTTCAGCCAAAATGTTGCAAGCGCCTCCCACACCAAAACCCATGCCACAATGGTAAGCCCTTCAGCAAAAACAGTGTGAAGAAATGAAGGAGTACCATTAATGGCGAAGAGATGGTTGATCCACAACGAAAGACCGAGAATGATGATACCAATAACGAGCAGCGTTGCTGCTGTTTTCAGCATTTTGTTCATGACTCCAAGTTCGAGCTCCCGCTGATAGATAAAAAATTTCTGGACACTGGTGCGCACCCGCAGCATGAACTCTTCTGATGGATAGCACTAGAACATAAAGCGAATCATAAAATCAACCCGCCCTATTTCACGCACACACTCTGTGAGATAATAGACGAGATCTTCATCAAGATCCTTTTTATGGTATGGAGCCCGTTTTATCGAAGTCCTCGTAGAGATCCTCCACACGACGTGCAGCAACATCAACGATAACAAAACCATCAACGGTATGCTCGTAGCGATCAAGTATTCTTTTTGGCAATGGTAACAATTAGATTCGGTAAACGTCAACAAAGAGGTAAACATCTCATGCGCTCATCCATGGTTGACGACAGCTTCTCAAAGCTGGTGAATAATCTTCAAGACAGAAAGACAGAAATATAGTGCTTTGCTTTATTGCGTTATTGTTAATTGCTTTACAGTTATAACCATTCCATCATCCAGAATAAAGTGTATATTCGGAGTATATAAAACATAAATATACCCGATATGTCCACGACACAACCACCTGCCAACTCGAGTGACAACTACGACAGCCCATGGAAAGAGGCCATTGAACACTACTTCCCCGAATTCATGGCATTTTATTTTCCGGACGCTTCTGCTGCCATTGATTGGGCAAAAAAGTACTCCTTTCTCGACAAGGAATTGCGGGCGATTGTTCCAGAAGCTGCAGTAAGCAACCGTGTTGTTGATAAGTTAGTGCAGGTCGAACTCTTGCAAGGAACAGAGCACTGGCTTTATATTCACCTTGAGGTGCAAAGCACTCGACAATCTGACTTTGCCAAGCGAATGTTCGTGTACAACTATCGTATTTTTGACAAGTACGATAAGCCCGTAGCAAGCTTTGCGATTCTTGCCGACCCGTACCGTCATTGGAGACCACATTCTTATGGCTTTGCATTTGCCGGCAGTAAACATACGTTGGAATTTTCAATCGTCAAGCTGATTGATTATGAACCAAAAATAGATGAACTTCTCACGTTGGATAATGCGTTTGGGTTAATCACAGCAGCGCATTTACTGACACAGCAAACTCGCAAGAAAAATGAAGAGCGTTATAACGCTAAACTACGGTTGATACGATTGCTGTACGAACGCCAGTGGGAGCGAAAGCGCATTGTGGAACTTTTGCGGGTTATTGACTGGTTTTTAGCATTACCAAAAGAGTTACGGCAAAAATTAAAAACCGAAATCTACAGAATAGAGGAGCACCAAAAGATGAAATACGTTACCAGTTTTGAGCGTGATGCTCTGGAAGAGGGCTTTGAGAAAGGCAAAGAGCTTGGAG
>CAIQSY010000182.1 GCA_903874585.1 uncultured Chlorobiaceae bacterium
ACTGCACCAGTGTCCGTTATGGTGCCATTATCCCATTTTGCAGCACTGACAACGTAATTACCATTGGTCAGCGGTACAATGGAATACGTTGCGTAATCATTGGTGGTTGAGCCGATAAGGCTGTTATTGGCGCTGATGATGCCTATCGAGCCATGAGCACCATCGCCCCAGGTGATTGCACCAACATCAGTGGTTGTGCCATTATCCCATTTTGGAGAAGCAATAACGTAATTTCCATTTTTCAGAATAGTTACCGTTGATGAGAGTCCATCTTGAGCAGTAGCACCAATAAGGCTGTTATCAGCGCTGATGATGCCAATCGAGCCATGAGCACCATCACCCCAGTTGATTGCACCAACATCGGTTGTTGTGCCACTATCCCAATTTGGAGAGATGACGACATAGTTTCCGTTTGAAAGTGCCACCACATTTGATGAAATTCCATCACCCGTTACTGAACCCACAAGGCTGTTGGCAGTACTGACCTGCCCGACGGTGCCGGTCGTTCCATTGCCCCAAGTTACTGCACCTGCATCAACCACGGAGCCGTTATGCCATGATGGTGAGTTTATAACGTAATTGTCGTTACTGAGTGCAGTTACACCAGTGCCGACTTTATCATTTGCTTTAAGGCCGATCAGGCTGTTGGCTGCGTTGATGGTTCCGACAGCTTCTGCACTTCCATGAACCCACGTTGCCGCACCAGCATTGGTAACAGAACCATTGTCCCAATTTGGTGACCCTATGACATAGTTTCCATTACTCAAGGCAGTGAGGAAAAGGCCGACGTTATCACCACTTTTAGAACCAACAAGGCTGTTGGTATCGCTTATTGCTCCATTTGTGCCACCTAGCCCATTGCCCCAAGTGACAGCACCGGTATTAGTAGCTGATCCTTTATCCCAAAAGGAGGAAGAGACCACATAATTTCCGTTGGTCAGTGCTGTAACTCGTGATGACAATCCATCATTTGCAGTTGAGCCGACGAGGCTGTTTGCTGCGCTGATGACTCCCGCACTACCATGCAGACCATCGCCCCAAGTAGTGGCACCTGCATCCACAAGTGTGCCATTATCCCAGCTTGGTGACGAAACAACGTAATGTCCGTTGGCAAGAGCAAGCACGCTTTTTAATGCACCATCATTCGCCGTGGAGCTGACCAGACTATTGGCATCAGAAACGCTTCCAGTCACACCGATATTCCCATCAATCCATGTTACAGCACCCGCACCTGTCAAGCCGGCGTTTGACCACAGACGTGTTGAGGTAACGGCGTTGTTATTGCCGGTCAATGCCAGAACAGTTTCACCAACTTGATCATTGGCTGAAGAACCGGTCAATGTCGAAAGTAGTGTGCCATCCGTTTTGTAAAGCCTTACAGCACCGGCATCGATTGCAGCAAAATCGTCGAGTGGACTGGCAACGAGAATATTTCCATTGTTCAGTTCTACAACATTCCCTGATCCATGCTGATCACCAGCAGTAGGATTGGCATCAGTTAATGGAATGACGGAGAAAAGTGCAGAAGAGGTATTGTTGTCAATGGTGATATTTCGTGGATCAAGTAGTAACGTTCCGTTCGCGCCATTCGGAGCATTGAGTTCAACGCTTCCAGACATGCTGAGGTTCTCGTGACTTGATACCTCAACATTGCCACCGTTACCCCTGTTCATACCGCCTTTGGCCTCTATGAAACCAGCAAACATTGTCGATTGATCCGACCAGAGAACAATGGTGCCGCCATCTCCCTCATGCAGAGCATTGGCGCTCAGTCGGCTGCTTGCCGTAACGGTTGTTGCTGCTGCATTGGAGAGTGTTGCATCATTGCCCTGCCAGCCACCGCCCAGTAGAATGGTTCCACCTCCATGCGCACCATCCGCTGATATGTTTGCTCCGGCAACCACTGTTTGTGGAGCTGTAACGGCAATTGTTCCACCTTTTGCCGCATCACCTTCAGCACGGAGTGTTCCAGAAAGGTAGAGTCCTTCGCCAGCCTCGATGCGGATATCTCCACCAGCAGCCCCATTCGCAGATATCACACTTGTCGCAGTTTGTTCAATATGCTCTTTTGCGCGCAAGGTAATCGTTCCATTTCTTTCGGCATGGTCAGCACTCCAAGTGCCGGCATCAACAATGGTGTTCATTGTGGTGCTGATGGTTGTGGCTGCCAGCGAACCGGTATTCATAAGCGATCCGCCCTCAATTACAATCGATCCATCGCGCTCACTGATGCTGTTTGCACGCACAATACCACTATTATTGATTACAGAACCCAGCAAATCATTTGCCGCAGCAGCACTGATGATAACGTTACCATCAGTAGCTTCAAGAACACCGTTGTTTATTATCCGCTGATTATAAAAGCTCTTATCAACCTTGAGCGCCACAAGACCAGAGGCATCAAGCTCAAGCAGCACAGACTCACCTCCAGCGAGAGCAACCGAACCCTTTTTTGCAAGAACAGTGCCATTATTGGTGATGTTCTTGCCCAGTAACGATATAAAGTCACCACTCAGCGCACCCTCCTGCAACAGCACGCCTTGAGTGTTATGATTGGAAAAAGCATAACGTGTCGCCATAAAATCATCATCATTAATCGCCAATGTGGAGGCAACCAATCCGCCAACATTCACTTTTGAACCAGGTGCAAACATCATACCGTTCGGATTCACCAGAAAAACACGTCCATTGGCACTCAGCGAGCCAAAAATTGATGATGGATCATTGCCGATAACACGATTCAGCAACGTCGATTGCGCTGTTGGCTGAGCAATCGTAACCGCCTCACCCTTGCCGATACCAAATGAGTTCCAGTTGATAATCGCACGATTACTCTCTTGACCAATCAGCATTGTTGCTGGTGATGGTGTACTGATTGTGGCATTTCCGGCAGCCACTTGTCCGTCGGTTGGCAATGCAAAAGTTCTATTTCCGGGAAGTAATGATTGTGTTACAACTGCCGCAATAATACATGAGTTCCTGGCATTGCTCCGAATAAGGCGATATGGAGTTTTCATTGCAATAATTGTTAAAATTGAGACATTATTTTTTTACAACGAGCAAAGATGCGTTATTTTTTTAATTTATTATTGTAAATTATTCATAATAATAGTGTAATAGTGAAAATAAAAATGATGAATTTGGCTTTGCAAGGCAGCATTGATCTTGTATGGTATTGAAATTGTTAAGGTTTTTGTGACTTGAAGGATGGAGAATTTTATGTAAAACTGTTGTGAATCAACAGCTTTTTAGGTGGTATGATTAATTTCGATATATTGACATAAAATGTTAACAATTGTGTAATGCTGGATAATTTCCCATTTTCATTTAATGAGGCATATCGTTATCGTCGGCGGTGGATTTGCAGGGCTCAATGCTGCTAAAGAGCTTGGCAACAGAAAAGAGGTTAAGGTTACTCTCATCGACAAAAATAATTTCCATCTTTTCCAGCCACTTCTTTATCAGGTTGCCATGGCGGCGCTTAATGCGGGTGAAATTGCCTATCCGCTCCGCATGATGCTTTCGAAGTATAAGAATGTGACCGTTTTCAAGGGAGTCGTTAAAACCGTCGATCCTTTGAAAAAGGTAGTCTATACGGATTTTGGCGAAATTGAGTACGACAATCTCGTCATGACTTGTGGAACAAAGCATCACTATTTTGGTCATAATGAGTGGGAGGAGTTTGCTCCAGGTCTTAAAACCATTGCCCAGGCTGCTGAAATCCGCAGAAGGGTGATGGATGCTTATGAAAATGCCGAACGATCTCAGAATCCTGAAGAGAAAAAGAGACTTCTTACGTTTGTCATTGTTGGTGGTGGTCCGACCGGTGTTGAGCTTGCTGGTTCAATCGGGGAGATGAGTCGTTATTACTTGTCAAAGTATTTTAAAAATATTGACCCCAAACAGATCAGGATTTTTATTGCTCAATCTGCCCCAACTCTTCTTCACACTTTTTCTCCAGAACTCTCGACCAAAGCTACCCGTGCCCTTAGCAAGCTGGGAGTCGAAGTCTTGACCTGCTGCAAGGTGACTAATATTGATGCTCATGGGGTGCAGATTGGCAGTGAGAGAATTGATGCGGGAACGGTGCTTTGGGCTGCAGGTGTCAGGGCTACAAGTATAGGGAAAACCATTGGTTTTGATACTGACCAGTCGGGTAGAATAATTGTTGCTGAAGATCTCAGTGTGCCAGCCTATCCTGATGTTTTTGTCGGAGGTGATCAGGCATGTTTCAGTCTGTATGATGGGAGCACACTTCCCGGTCTTGCTTCTGTTGCGCTTCAGGAAGGGCGTTCTATCGGCAGGAATATCTTGCTTGATATTCAGGGGAAACGCCGAAAACCTTTTGTTTACAACGACAAAGGGCAGATGGCGACCATTGGTAAAAACTCGGCAATTGCCGAACGGGGTAATGTAAAACTCTCAGGAATCCCAGCATGGATTATCTGGCTTGGGGTTCATATCTACTATCTCAGCAGCGTAAAACACCGTTTGTTTGTGCTCCTGCAGTGGGGATGGTCATACTTCACGTTTGGTCATGGTGCCCGTATTGTCAACAAAGAGTGGAGATTTTATCCCAATCTTCCTGAACCGGCAGAGCCTGCCGAAAAGGAGGAGCTGATCGCCGATAGTGCCTGTGTGTTTATGAATCAGAGTGAGGTGATAATCGGTAAAGATCTTTTTTCGAAGAGTTAGATGTCAAGGGCAAAACGAGGTACGGATACTTTCCCTGTAGAGATCGAACCTTTGACGGATTTCATGAAGGTGGTCACCTCCGAGCTTTTCGAGCAGCGCATTGGCGATTACGGGAGCGACAACGGCTTCAGCGACAACGCCAGCGGCGGGAACGGCACAGGTGTCGCTGCGCTCAAAGCGCGATGGAGTTGGCTTCAGCGTCTCCATATTAAATGATTGCAGTGGAGTGACTAACGAAGAGATGGGCTTCATGGCTGCGCGGAGGTGAATCGTCTGTCCACTCGACATACTCCCTTCAAGACCGCCTGCGCGGTTGGTGTTGCGCACAACGCCTTCGTGCGCGGAGAGATGGAATTCGTCGTGAACTTGCGAGCCTGATTTTCGTGCATTTTCAAAGGCAGTTCCTATTTCAACGCCCTTGATTGCCTGAATGGAGAGAATTGCCGAGGCCAGTGCTGCGTCAAGACGCCGGTCGTGCTGGACATAGCTTCCGAATCCAACAGGAACTCCGGTGATAAATATTTCAATGATGCCACCGAGGGTATCGCCAGCTTTTTTAGCATGGTCAATAGCAGCAATTGCTTCGTTTTCAGCCGCATTCGTGAGCATACGCACTGCTGAAAGGTCGGCATGTCGCGAAAGGGTTTCGGCACCTTGGTTGAGAAGCTCGTGAAGTTGAACCTCTGAAGATGGCTCAGTAGTCGAACCGATCGCTGATACGTAGCTGCCAATTTCAATACCAAGCTCTTTCAAAAAGATTTTTGCAAGTGTTCCGGCAGCAACTCGTGCAGCAGTCTCTCGTGCTGATGAACGCTCAATAACCGGACGGATATCGTCCAGACCGTACTTGATGCGACCAGCAAGATCAGCGTGTCCAGGTCTTGGAATGGTGATTTTAGCAATCTCTTCAGTCGGTTGCTCAAACTGTGACATGGTGGTTGTCCAGTTTGCCCAGTCGCGGTTTTTAATGACAAGCGTAATGGGCGATCCAATAGTTTTGCCAAACCGAATGCCGGATAACACGTCAGCCTTATCAGTTTCAATTTTCATGCGTCCACCGCGTCCGTAGCCTTGCTGACGACGGGCTAACTCATAATTTATGGACTCTTGGGTAATGGTCACGCCGGCAGGCATTCCTTCTACTATTGCCGACAGTGCCGGGCCGTGCGACTCACCAGCTGTGAAATATCGTATCATGGATGTGAGATAAAAGTGCCCGACTGCGAAATGATGCAGTCGGGCATAATTGGTGCTTAACGAAGAATTCTTGCGGCCTCTTTTGCGTAGTAGGTAAAGATCAAGTCACCACCAGCACGTTTCATGCAGAGCAGTGATTCCATCATCACGCGTTTTTCGTCAATCCAGCCACGCTGTGCAGCGGCTTTGACCATTGAGTATTCGCCGGAGACGTGGTAAATTGCTACAGGTACATCAAAGCGCTCTTTGGTACGATAAACGATGTCAAGATAGGCAAGTCCTGGTTTCACCATCACAATATCAGCGCCTTCCATAATGTCGAGTTCAATCTCTTTCATTGCCTCGTCAGTATTAGCAGGATTCATCTGGTAGGTAGTTTTGTCACCAAACTGTGGTGCTGAATGCAGTGCATCACGGAAAGGTCCATAGAAGCTGGAGGCATATTTTGCGGCATAAGAGAGAATGCCGACATCGGAGAATTCTGTATCGTCAAGCGCTTCACGGATAGCGCCAATACGACCATCCATCATGTCGCTTGGCGAAACAAAATCAGCACCTGAATTTGCGTGCGAAATCGCCATTTTGCACAACACTTCAACAGTTTCGTCATTCAAAATAATGCCATCTCTTACCAAACCATCGTGACCAAATGGGGTAAATGGATCGAGCGCAACATCGGTCATAATGCAGAGATCTGGTACTTTTGCTTTTATGGCACGCAGTGCGTTCTGGATAATACCGTTCTCATTATAGGCTTCGCTGCCATCTTCGGTTTTCACCTCTGGAATACCAAAGAGGTCAATACACTGAATACCCATATCCCAAAGCTCCTGACACTCTTTAACAGCGTTGTCAATGGAGTAACGGAAGCTGCCGGGCATTGAGGTAACCTCCTCAACAACATTGGTTCCCGGGCATACAAACAGTGGATAAACAAGGTCATTAACGGTCAGCGTATTTTCCTGTACAAGGTTACGAATCGCTGCACTTTTGCGAAGTCTTCTTGGGCGTTGAACAATATTGAGTAAATCGAGCTGACTCATAGTGGCAAAGCTAATTAAGAGTTGAAAAAGCCAAAAATACGAAAATCCATGAATATCGCGAAGGATTTCACCTTACGATTCCTCCTCAGCGAAGGAATCCTATAATGATGCCTGCAGCAATGGCAGCGCCAATCATTCCTGAAACATTTGGCGCCATGGCGTGCATGATAAGATGATTGTTTGGGTCAGCTTTCAGCCCTTCACGCTGCACCACATTCGCACTTTCTGGCATGGCCGAAACACCGGCAGCACCAATGAGTGGATTGATTTTATTCTCTTTTGCAAGAAAGATGTTCATGAATTTTGCAAACAGAATACCGCCTGCTGTTGAGAGCATAAATGCAACTGCACCTAAGACAAAAATGTACAACGACTGTGCAGTCAAAAACGTTGTCGCCTGTGTTGTAGCGCCTACAGTAACGCCAAGCAAAATGGTAACAATATCATGCAGTCCATTTTTAGCAGTATCAGCAAGACGTTTGGTTACCATCGACTCTTTGAGCAGATTGCCGAGAAAAAGCATTCCAAGTAGTGATAGAGATGCTGGTGCGATAAAGCCGGTTATCAGCAGTGCTACTATCGGAAAGAGCACTTTCTCATACTTACTGACAGCACGCGGAGGCGTCATTTTGATCATGCGCTCTTCCTTGGTGGTCAACAGCCGCATGATTGGAGGTTGAATGACTGGTATCAGTGCCATGTAAAAGTACACTGCAATAACAATGGATGCCATGAGATGTGGCGCAAGTTTTGAGGCAAGAAAAATTGCTGACGGACCGTTTGCCGCACCAATTATCCCTATAGCCGCCGACTCAAGATTGTTGAATCCGAGTGTGATAGCTCCGATATAGGTCATAAAAATACCGAGCTGAGCTGCAGCGCCCAGCAGAATCAGCTTTGGATTTGCAATGAGTGTCGAAAAATCGGTCATTGCTCCAATACCAAGAAAAACCAGCGAGGGAAAAATACCATTGAGCAAACCAAGATAGAGAAAATGCAAAATGCTGCCCTCTTCATGCAGACCAAGAGCGATGCCTGCATGTTCGATCAACGGCGTGTTACCAATGAGAATACCGAACCCGATAGGAATCAGCAGCAGCGGCTCATATTCATAGCGGATTGCCATATAAATAAACAGCAGTCCAACGAGAATCATCAACAGGTGACCTGGCGTTGCATTGGCAAATCCCGAATGTGCCAGAAACCGTAATATTCCATCCATAGTAGTGTTATTCAATTTCTATCAGAATGTCGCCCTGCATAACGGTATCGCCCACGGCAACTCGTATTGTTTTTACAATACCGGGTTTTTCGGCAAAAATGTTGTTCTCCATTTTCATGGCTTCAAGAATCAGCACCGGCTGATCGAGCTTAATTTGCATACCAGGCTGCACGTTGATGGAAAGAATAGTGCCCGGCAGCGGTGCTTTCAGCAAACTTAACCCTGGCGTATTAAGCGCAGGTGCTTTTGGTGGCGGTGGTGGTGTATAACGAACAAGCTTAGGCGTTTGCGGCGTCTTAACTTCTTGACCAAGTTCCACTTTGTAGGTAGTTCCGTTTACCTCAACTTCAGCGACGTTTTCCTCAAGTGCCTTGATTTCCACGTTGTATTTGTTGCCACTTATGGTGAATTTGTATCGCCTCATCGTTGAAAACGGTTAAAATTAATGACGTTATAGATTTTTGAATTCCATGGGGAGTAGCTTTTGCCCACTTTTCTCATGGTCAAAATTGCCGACTCCTGATCATGCAACTCCTCGAAATACATGGAGAGTGCCAAACCAATAGCAGCACTCACCTCACCGGAAACCATGGTGCCAGCAAGGGCACTGTTAGCTTCATCACCCGCGGTCTGCATCTTTTTTCTGAGCTTTCTCACACGGAGTTTAGGTAGAACGCCAAACACAAGCGATAACAGAAAAAGCGATAAAAAGACGACGACATAACACGATACAGCAAGCGCCAGATGGTTAGTTCCGATTGCTGAAAAATCAATCGGTAAGAGTTTATCTATCATGGTTCAATGGACGTTTACCGGTTAAAGTGGTAGTGTTGAGTGCTTTTTTGGAGGATTGACCTCTTTCTTTGTCGAAAGCGTCTGCAATGCCCGAATGATTCTGAACCGAGTATTGCGCGGTTCAATGATATCATCAATATAGCCGTATTTTGCTGCTTCATAAGGGTTCGCAAACTTTTCGCGATAATCCGCAGCATTTTCTGCTACAAATTTTGCACGCTCTTCTGGATTTTCAATAGCGTTAAGTGAGCGATTATAGAGCACTTCAATAGCTCCAATAGGACCCATAACCGCAATTTCAGCCGTCGGCCATGCGTAGTTGACATCGCCACGGAGTTGCTTTGAACTCATGACGCAGTAAGCGCCGCCATAGGCTTTACGAAGAATAATAGTGATTTTTGGCACCGTAGCTTCAGCATAAGCAAAAATCAACTTTGCACCATTAACAATAATGCCATCAAACTCTTGAGCGCTACCGGGTAGAAATCCAGGAACATCAACAAGTGTTACAATTGGAATGTTGAAAGCATCGCAAAAACGCACAAAACGTGCGGCTTTTCGTGATGCGTTAATATCGAGGCAGCCAGCAAGGTAGTTTGGCTGGTTTGCTACAATACCTGTAGAGATTCCGTTGAAGGTTACAAAACCAACAATAATATTTCTGGCATATTGCCGTTGTACTTCCAGGAACTCTCCATTATCCGCAATGGAGTGGATGATATCCTTAACATCATAAGGAGTTGATGGCTTTTCAGGAATGATGCTGTTCAGCTTATCATCAAGGCGATCAGCCGAATCGTCACAGACGGCAAGTGGTGGTTCTTCAAGGTTGTTTTGCGGAAGATAGCTCAGTAGCTTTTTAATCAACAGAATTCCTTCGTTTTCACTGGCACCGACAAAATGGGTAACGCCCGATTTTGTAGCATGAACGGCTGCTCCGCCAAGATCCTCATCAGTAATGGTTTCACCGGTCACTGTTTTTACCACTTTTGGTCCAGTAACAAACATGTAACTTGTTTTATCAGCCATCAACACAAAATCGGTGAGAGCGGGGGAGTACACCGCACCGCCAGCGCAAGGGCCAAAAATCACGGAGATTTGCGGAATAACACCCGATGCCATAACATTGCGCTGAAAAATACTCGCATACCCTGCAAGGCTGCGAACACCCTCCTGAATGCGTGCGCCTCCGCTGTCGTTGATGCCAATCAGCGGCGCACCAACCTTCATTGCCTGATCCATCACTTTGCAGATTTTCAGCGCATTTGTTTCAGAGAGTGAACCACCTAACACGGTGAAATCCTGCGAAAAGAGATAAACTTTACGTCCGTCAATGGTCCCGTGCCCAGTAATAACACCGTCACCAAGATAGTGCTCTTTATCAAGATCAAAATCGGTGGTTCGGTGCGTTACAAACATATCGAACTCTTCAAAACTTCCCTCATCAAGTAACATCTCCACACGTTCGCGAGCTGTTAATTTCCCCTTTTTATGTTGGGCATCTATGCGCTTTTGGCCGCCGCCAAGGCGAGCTTTTTCGCGTTCCGCAATTAAGCGTTTCATTGGCTTTTCTGCTATTGATTAACTAACCTGCCGGATGAGAGCTTCTCATGTGAACCATGTTCAGCAATGACTCCGGTTATAAGTCGTGATTGGGCTGTAATCGTTGGTTTGAACAGTTATCAGCCACTTTTCATGAACAGGCGGAATATTGGAAAAAAAAGGGAATAACCCTATCCACTTATAGTTTATTAGTCATATTTTGTCGAAACGGTCACAACAACGAATGTGTTCTAAACTTACACTTACCGCCATGACTCCTGATCTTCAATATGCTCTTGAAATATCTGAAAAGGCTGGAAAATTAACCCTTAACTACTTTTCTCATAAATCATTACAAGTCTTTACAAAGCGTGATGCATCGCCGGTAACGGTGGCGGATCGTGAGGCTGAAGAGCTGATTCGCCATGCTATTACCTCCCTTTATCCGGCAGATGGTATTCTTGGCGAAGAGTTTGAAGAGCGTCCATCAACTAATGGTCGTCGCTGGATTATTGACCCGATAGATGGAACAAAATCCTTTATTCATGGCGTACCACTCTATGGGGTGATGATTGCGCTTGAGGTTGATGGGCTTCCACATCTTGGCGTTATTAATTTCCCCGCGTTGGGTGAAATGTATTATGCGGAACGCCAATGCGGAGCTTTCCGTGACGGTTTGCCGTTAGCGGTATCATCAGTGTCGCAGATTGCTGATGCCACGGTGCTTTTTACAGAAAAGGAGTATCTGCTTGATTCACCATCAACACATCCGGTTGATATGCTTCGGCACGATGCCGGGCTTGTGCGTGGTTGGGGCGACTGTTACGGCCACATGCTGGTTGCGTCAGGGCGTGCTGAAGTCTCCGTCGATAAAATTATGAGTCCTTGGGATTGCGCAGCTCTCATTCCTCTTGTTACCGAAGCTGGCGGTTGCTGCTTTGATTATAATGGTGTGACAACAATTACCGGAGAAGCTGGGCTGGTAAGTACGAATAAGGTGATTGGCGAGCGCCTGCTGCGTCAAATGAACGATAAGTGATTGATGGAGAAAGAGTTAATTTTTCGTTTTTTATAGAATCCACCAAAAACGCAATCATGGTTTCAATCATTGATATTTATGACCGTTTATCAACGGAGCCGTTACAAGGCGCAGAGCTTGAGAAATATTACGTTGATGCGTTTGAAGGCAGAGGCGACAACCCTATGCTTCCATTAAAACGGTTGTTGCAAAGGCAGCCAAACGGGAAGTTGCAAATATTGTTTTCGGGCTATCGCGGATGTGGTAAAAGCACGGAGTTAAATAAGTTACAGCAAGAGATCATTCATGAGTTTATTGTACTGAATTTTTCAGCGTTAAAAGAGCTTGATCCCGTTAACATCAATTATGTTGAGCTTTTTATCCTGACGATGGAAAAGCTTTTTGAAGCAGTGGAGATAAACCATATCGCCATTAATCCACAATTATTTGAAAGCATTCGCCAATGGAGCAATTCCACTGAAATTGAGCGGATTAGAGAGTTAACAGGTGAAGCTTCGCTTGAAGCTGGCGCTGAAGCAGAGATAAGCGCTCCATTTTTTATGCGCTTTTTTGCAAAAATGAGGGCTTCAGCGAATGCAAGCTTTTCTACCAAGAAAACCATCATCGAGAATATTGAACCTCGTCTTTTCGACCTTATTAGCCACTGTAACGACCTCATTCGCGAGATTAAGCTCAAGTTGCCGTCTATTGGCAAACAAGGGCTGATTATCATTATCGAAGACCTTGATAAATTGAGCCTTGAAAAGGCTGAGGAGTTGTTTTTCAACCACAGCCACATTCTTAGCTCTCTGCAAACGCATGTAATTTTTACCTTTCCCATCTCGTTAAGTTACCATCCAAAATCGAAGGTTATCAAGGATAATTTTGAGCCGCATGTTGAGTTGCCTACGCTGAAAGTGCACGACAAGCAGGGGAATCCATTTGCTGGTCGTGATGCAATGCGTAACATTGTAGAATGCCGTATAGGAACCACGTGCTTTGAACCAGAGGATTTACTCAATAGGTTTATTGACCTCAGTGGTGGATGTTTGCGCGATCTTTTTCGCTTAATTCGTAGTGCGGCTGATAGTGCGCTGAATAATGAGCGAGAGGTGATTACAGTGGGCGATTACACGAAAAGTTTTTACCGTCTCCGCCGCGATTATGAAAACACTATTGCTGAAAAGAGGGTAAATAATGAGCTTATTATCTCTGTTGGCGAGTATTACGACACCTTAAAAGTGCTTGCAAAAAGCACTACTAAAAAGGTTGATAATACGGAAGCGGTGCTCGATTTACGTCAGAACCTTTGCATTCTTGGCTACAATGATGAAGGGTGGTGCGATGTTCACCCAGCGGTGCGCTCAATTTTAGAGGAACGCTTTCCCGATGCTTTCAATTAATGGATTGCGTGCTTTACTTCGACAGGCTCAGTAACCATCGTGGGAATGA
>CAIQSY010000183.1 GCA_903874585.1 uncultured Chlorobiaceae bacterium
ACTCCGCGCTCGATGTCAGCAATTCTACGCTGCGTTTCACTATCCCACGCATCATCAATCTCATTTTCCTCATCAAGACTCGCAAGCAACAGTTGCGCAAGCGAAGCCCGTTCGGCAACTGATAGTTGCAGCGCTTCAGCTTCAAGTAATTCACGTTGATTTGCCATGCGCATTCTTCCTTTGTCAATCATCATTAGGATAAAGATTTCCTCCGATTCACTTAAAAGCCCTCTCTGTAACTCAGAGAGTTGCTGAAATATACGCAACAAAAAAGTAACCGACTCAACAACTTATTGTCGCTTTTCCAGCAGATACACCTTGTCGTTTTTCCTCACCGTTGCACATTTGATGGTAACATTATCGCCCTTTACGGCATCCGTATCCGGCAAGTCATTGGTGAAAAACGTATCAGCCATAACGGTGAGTACGCCAGTTTTTGGTCCTAGGATGGAGAGCTTGTTGCCTCGCTTGAGGCCGCGGGCGCGAATGTGCAGTTCGGCGACTCCCGCTTTTGGATAGTATTTGATGATATCGCCGATGTAGGTTTTTTTCTCCTGCGCAAGCGATCCGTACTCCCTTGTCCACGCATCAAGCGGCTTGCCGAAATAGAACCCTTCTGAAAATCCACGGTTATAGACTTGGGCAAGTTCCTCTTTGAGCGCAACGGTCAGAGCGCTGTACCGGCTTCTGAACTCCGAGTCACTACGATGGTTAGTGCAGAGGTCGAGCGCGCGGCGGTAGGCTGTGGTGGTGGTATGCACATATTCAGGGCTGCGGCTTCTTCCCTCAATCTTGAAGGCGCTGATGCCCGCATCCATCAGCACATCAAGAAACTCAATGGCGCAGAGGTCTTTCGGACTCATCACATAATCAGTGCCAAGCTCAAGCTCCTCATGCTCTTCAGGATCGGTAATAATATATTGCCTGCGGCAAGGTTGCACGCACTGCCCGCGGTTTGCCGAACGACCGAACACCTCCTGCGACATAAAGCAGCGCCCCGACACGGCGACGCACATTGCGCCATGCACGAAGCACTCAATGCGCACGTCAAGCCCATCGCTCTTGATTTTGCTGGTGATATGGCGAACCTGCTCAATCGTCAGCTCCCTTGCCAGCACAATCATTCGCGAGCCAAGAGCCGCATAAAATTGCACGGCGCTGTAGTTGCTCACCGACGCCTGTGTCGAAATATGAAACGGCATCTCAGTGTTGCGGCACGCTTCAACAACAGCCATATCCGAGCAGATCACCGCATCAATCCCAGCCGCCTTTGCCGTCGCGACGGTCTGTATCATCCGCTTCAGCTCACCATCATACACAATCGTATTCAGCGCCAGATAGGCTTTTGCGTTATACTCCATGCAAAGAGCCATCACGGCGGGGAAATCTGACTCTCTGAAATTGCCGCTGCCTGCGCGCATGTTATAGCCATCAGCGCCAAAATAGACCGCATCAGCACCAGCCTTCAGCGCCGTCACCAGCGAGGTCATGTCGCCAGCGGGAGCAATCAGCTCTGTGGTCCTGGGCTGTCGGGTAACCTGTGCGTCTAACGTTGTACTGGTGTCGGGCATCTGCTGTTTTCCTCTTGTCTGTGGGTGAAGGTAGTTGATGGTGATAATGTACTCAAGCAGGCAGAGAAATCCAGCCGTGAGCGTTATTGTCTATGCTTCAGCTCTTTAAATCCGCCACCGCCTTTTAGGAAAAAGATGGACTTAATTATATATTGACACAATTGTTAACGGCTTTACAATTTTCTCTTCACCCTCAAATACTCTATTACCATGGCAGATATTTTTGAACATTATGCTCATGACGATGAGCATCTGGTTGCTCCACTGAGAACGGAGCTTGAGAAGCAGGATGTGAGTTGTTGTTCTCATGATGGGAACCGGTTTCCAAAGCTTGCTGGAGCCCGAAAATTGCAGAAAATAGTTGTTGCATTAGCCATGCTGCTTATGTTTGCTGGCTTATCAGGCTGTCAAAATAAAGGTGATTTCCCTGCATTTTTCCGGTCGTTTGTTGCACCACCTGCAGCTCAAGCTCCGCAACAGCACGGAGCGTATCGGATTGGGCAAGAGTATGGCGGCGGTATTATTTTTTATGTTGATGCAACAGGCAAGCACGGCTTGATTGCAGCAAAAGATGATGTGCTGATGCCCTATACTGATGCGTGGCAAGGGTGTGTTGAAGCGGTGCAGTTCCGCTGGAGTACTGGTCAAAGCGTTATCAATAACAATGGCGATTATGCGTATCAGGATCTTGGCACTCTTAATGCCATTGGCCAGGGTGCATTAAACACTCGTAAAATGCTGGAACGCTATCCGGTTAAAACCTATCCATATAGCGCGGCGGCTGTTGTTACTGGTTATAAGGGTGGCGGCTTCACCGATTGGTTTTTACCAAGCAAGGATGAGTTGAACCAGCTCTATCTCAATAAAAATGTAGTTGGAGGATTTTCTGCTGCAGAAAGCTATTGGAGTTCCTCAGAGTTGGGTTCAGATCTTGCGTGGTATCAATACTTTAACTTCGGTTATCAGAGTGATGTTGGTAAAGAGGCTAATGGTAGAGTTCGACCTGTGCGGGCGTTTTAATTGATGCCATAACATCGGATGGTAATTATGTTGACTGGCCAGTCGATGGTGAGGGTGTGGTCACTTCTGCCGGTGACTATTTCGGCAATCATTGCCAGCTCTTTTTCTGTATAGAATTTTCGTGCAGAGGTAAAGCCGTCGGCAATGAAGGCTGGAATGGCTTGAAGGAGCGCCACCAGCGGAATGCCACCAGCCATCATAATGCTGCGATGCCCATCAATGCCGATAAAGGCGGTTTTTGTATGCTTTGCCGCCTGTGCTATAATGACGGCAAGCTGCCCTGGTGTAAAGTGGTGCAGGCTATGCGCCATAATGGTGATGTCAAATGCGCCTTCAGGGAACTCGATCAGCTCAAAGGCATTAAGAAGTTGAAAGTTCAGTGGAAGTTTTTTCTCTGCTGCCTGCCGGTTTCCCTCGTCCACATATTTCTGCACAACGTCAGAACCGGTAACGGAGACGTCGAGCTTTTTTCGCTGAGCCTCCTCAGCAATCGCAATCGCCAATCCTCCCGATCCGCTTGCCAGTTCAAGAATGCGCAGCGGTCGATGCTCCCTGGTGGCAACATCTTCCAGCATTCCAAGTAGCATAGTTGCATATCGCGGGTAGAGTTGCAGCAGATGGTTTTGCCGGTCAAGCGCCTGCACCACCTCCAGCTTTTCACTCTCCGACAAGGTGTCGCCATCGAGGGATTCCTGATCCTCCGTCCGCACAATACGGTCGAGCAGCTCTATCATCAACGATATTCCGCCAAGCTTTTGTGATACGTTATATCGCTCTTCAAGAAAACGTTTTAGCGCTTTATTGGTTTGTGCTTCAAGCTCTGCCATAGTTCGCCATGCAGGTGGAAACTCGCCAGTTGCACGAAGGTTTTCAAGCGCCTGACTGCTCTCGTGGTGTAATTGAAGCATAGTAATCTCGCTGGTTGGTTGAGACCTTAATAACGTTCGAGGGTGAATTTTTCGCCGAGATACATTTTGCGCACTTCCGGATTTGCAGCAATCTCCTCCGCAGTGCCCTGCATGAACATGCTGCCGTCGAACAGCAGATAAGCGTGGCTGGTGATGGAGAGGGTTTCGTGCACATTATGGTCAGTAATCAGCACACCAATATTTCGCTTGGCGAGTCCTCCAACAATTTGCTGGATATCCTCCACCGCAATGGGGTCAACGCCCGCAAAGGGCTCATCGAGCAGAATAAATTTAGGGTTGAGCGCCAAAGCTCTTGCTATTTCCGTTCGTCGCCGTTCACCGCCCGAGAGCGCATAGCCCATACTGTTACGAATATGCGTGAT
>CAIQSY010000184.1 GCA_903874585.1 uncultured Chlorobiaceae bacterium
AGTGTTTTCCGTCTTTTCGGAAATAGTTATAAAAATTATGTGTTTGTTGAAATAGGTTCTATTGATGCTGGAAACTTCAAGGGAGCTGATGAAATAGACAATCTTGGCAACTTTGTTCGGAATGAAACATCAAAGTATGTTGACTACATGACGGAGCACGGGTACTATGCGGAAGCATATTTCTCTCTTGGAACCGATGTCGTTGATGAGGTTAACAAGCTCGTTCCTGCCATCAGGGCGAAATTTCCAGATATTGTCTTTTTTGGAGGGCAGCTCGTCTTCACAAAAGAGTCTATGATGGACCGCTGGTTGCATAACTACACAGTTTTTGCTGTGCAGCGAAATCTTTACGTGCACGGCATTCCTTTTGTGATTTTACCTGTCAAGGTTTAGTACATTCTTTTCGCTATGATTTTCCCGCCCCATGCAGCTTGAAAAATGCAAGCTGTCAGTTTGCGTTTCCTTGATTATTTCAAGGGAACGCCGCTACTCTACCCCTCTTTTCTGTTAATTTATAAGCGATTAACTTATTGGCACACTTTTTGCTTAGATATTTAAAATGAACATGTCAGGAGGTTATAGGTGATTGGAATACGACAAAAGCTTGTTCTGGGATTTGGTGGTCTGCTCCTCATTGTTGCTGCAATAGGTGTGCTTACTATCCGTCACATTGATGCCCTTGGCGGAGCTATTGATGTTATTCTCAGGCAGAACTATCGCAGTGTGGTTGCCTGCCAGAAAATGACTGAGTCTCTTGATCGCATTGACAGTGGTGCCTTGTTTACCTTTGCCGGACATGACGATGAAGGAATGAAGATTATTCGGGAGAATGAACAGAACTTTTATAATGCACTGCGCGTGGAGCTTGGCAATATCACCCTTCCCGGTGAACATCAGAAAGCCATGCAGATTAATACTCTTTTCACTCAATACCAGCTTCTTATTGAAGAGGTTACCAATCCATTAACTTCTTTGTCCGAAAGGCAGAACCGATATTTTTCTGTTCTTCTTCCACTCTCGCATAAGATAAAGCTGCTCTCAACTCAGGTTATAGAGATGAACCAGGCCAACATGCAGGCGGCAAACAATAATGCTCGCCAGATGGCGGCATCGGCACACAATACCATGCTGGCGGCTATTATTGCCAGTGCGATTATTGCACTCTTGTTCACCATCCAGTCCCATCGCTGGATTCTGATGCCGATCAAAAAGCTGATCGCGTCAGTCGAAGAGATTCGGAATGGTAATCTTGAGCTTGTTCTTGATACCACGTCAATGGATGAAATCGGGCTGCTTTCACAATCATTTAACGATATGGCGGCAACGCTCCGTAAAATGCGCAAAAGCGATCTGGACATGCTTTATCGTAGTCGGAGGGTAACGCAAGAGGTGTTTAAGGTTCTCCCCTTGCCGATAGCGGTGCTGGATGCGAATGGACAAGTTGAAGTATCCACTGATACTGCGGAACGCTATTTCGGGTTGAAACCGGGTGTTTATGTTCAGGATATCGGTCATGACTGGCTGAAGGGAGTGTGGCAGAAAGCTGTTCGACAGGGTTCTGCAACTGAGTCTGAAGAGGATAACGACTACATTCAGCATTTTGAAGGGAGGCGTGAGTACTTTTTTCAGCCTATAGCAGTGCCTGTCCCTTATAGCGCTGAGCGTGAGGAGTGTGCCGGAACAGCGCTGATTTTCAGGGATGTGACTCAGCTTCACGAACAGTTTGAGCTCAAGCGCAGTGTTATTGCTACGGTATCCCATCAGTTGCGAACCCCTCTTACCTCATTGCGAATGTCGGTTCATCTTCTGCTTGAAGAACGAATAGGGCATCTCAACGAACAGCAGGCCGATCTGTTGCTGGCTGCACGCGATGAGAGTGAGCGGCTTGCGCGTATGCTTGACGATCTTCTGGAGCTCAACCGGATTGAATCGGGTAAAGCGCCCCTGAACATTGTTCCGGTTTCTCCTTTTCATCTCAGTTGCGAAGGCATTGAGCCGTTCCTGGTTCATGCCAGTGATCAGGGGGTAGCCATTGTGAATACTATTCATGAAGGGTTGCCTGAAGTGATAGCAGATCCGGAAAGCATCCAGCATGTTTTTGCCAACCTTCTTTCGAATGCATTGCGGTTTACCTCGCCGGGCGGTCAAGTAACCATCAGCGCTTCTGAAGAGCATGAAACAATCAGATTTTCAGTTGAAGACACGGGGAACGGCATTGCATCTGAACATCTTGCGCATCTTTTCGAAAGGTTTTACCGGGTTCCGGGCCAAAAAGCAACGAGTGGTATCGGCCTCGGGCTTTCTATTGTGAAGGAGATTGTTGAAGCTCATGGAGGAAGCGTTGGCGCTGAAAATATCGCAGGCAAGGGGTCGGTATTTTATTTCACTCTACCAATAAGAAATGATAACTTACAATAATATAAATATTTAAAGGCTATCCTGCAGAAGGAAGGAGACTATTATGAATGTGTATCATCAACTCTATCTCGGAATACTCATTTTTCTGATTCTTGCCGGAGCGGCTGGATTGATTGGCTTCATTTTTCATATCGGAGGTTAACATGGATTTCGTTGTCTTGCTCACATTTTTTGGTTGCATGGTTTATCTGGTCTATGCCATTGTTAATCCTGAAAAATTTTAAAATTATCAACTCATGATACTGCTTTTTTTATTGGTGCTTATTGGTCCAGCACTGTTGTCGTGGCCTCTTGGTCGCGCCATGGCACTCCTGATAGACCCTGCTCAGACATCGAACTATGCTCGCTGGACTTCGGGGATCTTCAGCAAAACAGGCGGGGTTGCTGCCGTTGAAGAGCAGGATTGGAAGAGCTATCTGTTTTCCATGCTGATTTTCAATCTCGTCATGTTTGCTTTCGTAACGACTGTACTTGCCCTGCAGCAGTGGCTGCCGCTCAATCCAGACGGAAAAGGGCCGCTTGAGGCAAGTCTTATTTTTAATACTGCGGCATCCTTTGTCACCAACACCAATCTCCAGCACTACTCCGGAGAGGCATTCATGAGCTATTTCTCCCAGCTTTTTGGTTTGATGTGGCTGCAGTTTGTTTCGGCTGCGACAGGGATTGCCTGCCTTGCGGCTCTTGCCAGAGCATTGGGAGGGAGGCAGACGGTCGGCAACTTTTACACCGATCTGATGCGGATCACTTTTTTTATTTTGCTGCCGCTTGCTCTGCTTGTTGCTCTTCTTCTGCTTGTTGGCGGGGTTCCGATGACCATGAATGGCTCCGTCATTGCCCATACTCTTGAACATGCAACACAAACGATAGTCCGCGGTCCGGTAGCTGCCATGGTGGCCATCAAACAGCTCGGAACAAACGGTGGAGGGTTTTTCGGGCCTAATTCAACTCATCCTTTCGAGAATCCTTCTTTCTTTACCAATATCATTGAGTGTACCAGTATTATTTTGCTTCCAATGGCTGCGGTATGGATGTTCGGGCGCATAACAGGACGAATGCGCGATGCGGCGGTTATTTTTTCGGTTATGATGGCGCTGCTTTTGTTGAAAGGAGCCGCAGCCGTATGGCTTGAAGGTGATCCAACAGCCGCATTTTCAGGGCTGCCTGTCGAGATATCATCGAATCTTGAAGGCAAGGAGCTTCGTTTCGGCTCTGGTGCAGGCGCTCTTTGGGCTGCAGTGACGACAGCTACCAGTAATGGTTCGGTCAACTGTATGCATGACAGTCTTAATCCGCTGACCGGACTTGTCCCCCTTGCTGGCATGTGGATGAATGTTGTTTTTGGCGGGGTTGGCGTTGGCCTTATCAACATGTTCATTTTTATCATCGTCGGTGTCTTTATCTGCGGCATGATGGTTGGTCGTACACCCGAATATTTTGGGCGAAAAGTTGAAACACGGGAAATGACACTTGCTCTGCTTGCGCTACTGGTTCATCCTGCACTGATTCTCGGCGGTACTGCACTTTTTGCGGCTACTCCCGCAGGAGCTGCGACTGTACTCAACACCGGAGCTCATGGGTTTACTGAAATTCTCTATGAGTTTACATCGGCTGCAGCTAATAACGGTTCAGGTTTCGAAGGGCTTGGAGATAACACGGTTCCCTGGAACATGGCAACTGGAATCGTTATGCTGATTGCCCGATATATTCCAATCATTCTGCCTCTTGCCATTGCCGGTTCACTGGCTGCGAAAAAACCGGTTCCGGAAACTGCCGGTACTCTCCGTACCGATACCTTGCTTTTTACCGTCATTATTTTCGGCAGCGTTGTTTTTATCGGGGCACTGCTTTTTCTGCCGGTAGCGGTGCTTGGTCCTGTCGCTGATCATCTTGCCGCATTAAGGCATTGAATCAGAGTG